>NZ_VWWC01000093.1:0-29469 GCF_011753175.1 Burkholderia sp. Cy-637
TGAGCGGCAGCCGGCGGCGCAAGCGCAACGCCGCCGCGACCGCGCGCCGCCGATCTGGCAAAATCCCGGATTGCCGCCCGCCCATCGCGCCCCTGCCGCGCGCCGCCTCCATGCCGACCCTCAGCGAACTGTTCGTCTACCCCATCAAATCCTGCGCGGGCATCTCGCTCACGCGCGCGACCCTGCTCGAAAGCGGCCTCGAATACGACCGCGCCTGGCTGATCGTCGAACCCTCGGGCTCGATGATCACGCAGCGCACGCATCCGCGCCTGGCGCTGGTAAAGATCGCGATCGGCGAAACCGAATTGCTGGTCGAGGCGCCCGGCATGCCGCCGCTGCGCACGCCGCTCGACGCGCTCGCGCTCGGCGACGCGCCGCGCCTGTCGGTGACGGTCTGGAAGGACAGCATGGAAGCGCTCGACACGGGCGAGGCCACCGCGCGCTGGTTCAGCGCCTTCCTCGGCCTGACGGTGCGGCTGGTGCGCTTCGCGCCCGAGGTGCGCCGCGAGGTGACCCGCAAGTGGACCGGCGAGCTCAGCACCCACACGCAGTTCGCCGACGGCTTCCCGGTGATGGTGATCGGCCAGTCCTCGCTGGACGACCTGAACGCGCGGCTCGGCCAGCGCGGCGTGCCTGCCGTGCCGATGAACCGGTTCCGGCCCAACCTGGTGATCAGCGGGCTCGATGCCTATGAAGAGGATTACGTCGAGCATCTCGACATCGAGGCCGCGAGCGGCCCGATCCGGCTGCGGCTGGTCAAGCTCTGCACGCGCTGCCCGGTGCCCGACGTCGACCAGGCGCTCGGCGGCCCGAACCCGCAGCATCCGCACGAACCGCTCGACACCATGAGCACCTATCGCGCCAGCGAACGCTTCAACGGCGAATTGACCTTCGGCAAGCACGGCGTGCTGGTGCTGGCCGAGAGCGGCGCCGGCACGCGCGTGCTGGAAGTGGGCCAGCCGCTCGAGGCGGAAATCGGCTTCGACGCCTGAGCCCGGCGCGGCCGCGACGGCACTCGCGGGACGGTTGCGCCCGCAACCACCTCGCCGATCCGGCTAGGCGGCGCCCGTGCCCGGCTCCGCCCGCGCCGGCAGGGCCGCCGGCGCGAGCGGCAGCCGCACCGTCACCACCAGCCCGCCTCCCGGCGCATCGCCCAGCGCGATCTCGCCCTCGTGCACGCGCACGATCTCGCGCACGATCGACAAGCCCAGCCCCGAACCCTCCACCGATTCCGTCGCCGAGCTGCGATAGAAGCGCTCGAATACGGCCTCGCGCTCCAGGCTGGCGATGCCGGGGCCGTCGTCGATCACGTCGAGCCGAGCCTGCCCGCCCTCCCGGCCGATCCGCACCGTGATCACCGCGCCGTCGCCGGCGTAGCGGATCGCGTTGTCGACCAGGTTGCCGATCAGGTCGGCCAGCAGATCGGCGCGCGCGACCACCTCGACGTCGGCCTCGTGCTCGAAGCCCAGGTCGATGCCGTGGGCGCGCGCCACCGGCGACCAGTCGAGCGTGCTGCTGCGCGCGAGCCGGTGCAGCGCCACGCGGCGGCGCTCCAGCGCGGCGCCGCCGTCCGATTCGAGCCGCGACAGCGACAGCAACTGCTGCACCAGCTTCGCGGCCTGCCGCACCGCCAGCCCGGCGCGCCGCAGATGGCCGCTCGCGCGCGGCGCCTCGGCGGGCCGCTGCGCCAGCTCGACGCCGGCCTGCACGGCGGCCAGCGGCGTCTTCAACTGATGCGCGGCATCGGCGAAGAAGCGCCGCCGCGCCACCTGCATGCGCTGGATGCGCGCCACGTACTGGTTGATCGACTCGACCAGCGGCGCGATCTCCCTGGGCAGGCCGTCGGCCGGCAGCGGCGCGGGATCGTCCTCGGCGCGCGCGGCTACCGCCGCCGACAGCCGCGACAGCGGCCGCAGCCCGCGCGACACGCCGAACCAGACGATGCCGAGCGCCAGCACGATCAGCAGCGCCTCCTGCTTCAGCGAGCCGGTCAGGATCTCGCGCGCCAGCGCCTGGCGCGCCTCGATGGTCTCGCCCACCAGCACGCGCACCAGGCGCGTCTGCGCGGTCGGCACGTCGTGCACCGGCAGGCGCAGCGCGGCCATGCGCAACTGCTCGCCGCGATAGGGCGCGTCGTAGAACACCGGCTGGAACGGCTCGGCATTCGCCTCGGGCTGCGGCAGGTCCGGATAGCCGGTCACGTTGCGGCCGCCGTCCTCGCGGATCTGGTAGTAGATCTTGCCGCCGTCGTTGGACTCGAACATCTCCAGCGCCAGGTAGGGCAGGTCGACGATCACCTCGCCCTGGTCCAGGCGCACGCCCTCGCGGATCGACTTCAGCGAGGAGGCCAGGGTGCGATCGAAGGCGTGGTGCGCGGCGCTCATCGCGCGCTGGTAGGTCAGCCAGGAATCGAGCGCGAGCAGCCCGAGCAGCGGCGCGAGCAGCCACAGCGCGACCTGCACGCGCAGGTTCAGGCGACGCATGGGTCCTTCGCTTCCAGCAGGTAGCCGAGCCCGCGCAGCGTGACGATCGCCACGCCGCGGCCTTCCAGCTTGCGGCGCAGCCGGTAGACGTAGATCTCGATCGCGTCGGCGTTGACCGATTCGTCGATGCCGAAGATCTTCTCCGAGAGCGCCTCCTTGTTGATCGCGCGACCATTGCGCAGGATCAGCACCTCCAGCACGGCGCGCTCGCGCGGCGTCAGCGCCAGCGGCTCGCCGGCCAGGCGAAAGCCGCCGTCGACGCTGTCGAACTCGAGCGGCCCGCAGGCCACGCGGGTCTGCTCGTGGCCGTTGCTGCGGCGGATCAGGGCCCGCGCGCGCGCCTCCAGCTCGGTCAGCTCGAAGGGCTTGGCGAGATAGTCGTCGGCGCCGAGGTCGAGGCCGCGCACGCGATCCTCGACCGAGCCGTGCGCGGTCAGGATCAGCACCGGCACCGCGTTGCGGCGCGCGCGCAGGCGCCGCAGCACCTCCAGCCCGTCGAGCTTGGGCAGGCCCAGGTCGAGGATCACCAGCGCGTAGTCCTGGGTGCGCAGCAGGTGGTCGGCGGCCTCGCCGTCGGCCATGTGATCGACGGCGAAACGCGCGGCCGCCAGCGCGTCGGTGAGCGACTGCGCCAGGGAGGGATTGTCTTCGACCAGCAGCACGCGCATCGCGACCTCGGGAAATCCATGACGAAACGGACGCTATTGTGGCCCGAAACGAAAGCAGACTGAAAGTGCCCGCCGCTTACGATCCGCGTCACACAAACGAACACAATCCCGCCCGGGGTTTCATCTGGAGGAAGACATGCAGCACGCAAAGACAGGCCGCGCGGCCGTTCTGGCCACCGCCGCCCTGCTCGCCGCCGGCGTCGCGGAAGCGCAGGTGCCGACCGGTTATCCGGGTAACTACCAGGGCGTGATCGACGCCGCGAAGCAGGAAGGCCGGCTGATCGTCTACTCGACCACCGACACCAGCCTGGTGCGCCCGCTGATCAAGGACTTCGAGAGCCTGTACGGCGTCAAGGTCGAATACAACGACATGAACAGCACCGAGCTGTACAACCGCTACATCAGCGAGAACGCGGCGAAGAGCACCAGCGCCGACGTGCTGTGGAGCTCGGCGATGGACCTGCAGATCAAGCTCGTCAACGACGGCCTGATGGCCAGCTACGATTCGCCCGAGACCAGCCACATCCCCGGCTGGGCGCAATACCAGAAGCAGGCCTACGGCACCACCTTCGAGCCGCTGGCGATCGTCTACAACAAGCGCCTGATCGCCGACAACGAGGTGCCGAAGACGCGCGCCGAGCTGATCAAGCTGCTGCAGTCGCAGCCCGAGCGCTTCAAGGGCAAGGTCACCACCTACGACATCGAGAAGTCGGGCGTCGGCTTCAACTACCTGACCCAGGACGCGCACGTCAACGAGACCGTCACCTGGGAGCTGGTGCGCGCGATCGGCGCGACCGGGCCGAAGCTGCAGTCGAGCACCGGCGCGATGATGGAGCGGATATCCTCGGGTGAGAACCTGATCGGCTACAACATCATCGGCTCGTATGCCTATGCCAAGGCGAAGAAGGACAAGTCGATCGGCTACGTGTTCCCGCGCGACTACACCCAGGTGGTGAGCCGCCTGGCCACCATCTCGAGGCAGGCCAAGAACCCCAACGCGGCGAAGCTGTGGGTCGACTACCTGCTCTCGCAGCGCGGCCAGACGCTGATCGCGAACCAGGCCAACCTCTACTCGATCCGCGGCGACGTGCAGGGCGAGACCTCGATGACGGCGCTCACCAAGTCGCTCGGCGATTCGCTCAAGCCGATCCAGATCGGCGCGGGCCTGCTGGTCTATCTCGACCAGTCCAAGCGCCTGGCCTTCCTCAAGCAATGGCAGCAGGCCATCAAGCGCTAGACGGCCGGCGCTGAACGCGGGGCATCGCCCTGCGGCGGCGCCCTCGCCTGCCCGCGCCGCGTCCGGGGGCGCGGGCGCTCCCCACCCACTTCATACGATGCGGCCCGCGCGGCCGCAGGGGCGAACTCATGCTCACCACCAGTCCTCCCGGTGCCGCCGACACGGCGCCATCCACGCGCGCCGGCGCCGCGATTCCCGCGCCGCGCCGCGGCGGCCTCAGGCCGCTGGCCGGCATGCTGCGCTGGCTCGTGGTCGCGGTGCTGACCGTCGCGGTCGCGCTGCCGCTCGGCTTCATCCTGTTCCAGAGCCTGCTGTCGGCGCCCTTCTTCGACGCCAATCGCAGCTTCGGCCTGGACGGCTTCCGCTTCATCTTCAGCGATCCCGACTTCTGGTCGGCGGTGCGCAATTCCTTCACGATCGCCGGCGGCATGCTGTTCATCTCGATCCCGCTGGGCGGCATCCTGGCCTTCCTGATGGTGCGCACCGACCTGCCGGGGCGCCGCTGGCTCGAGCCGCTGCTGCTCACGCCGGTGTTCGTCTCGCCGATGGTGCTGGCCTTCGGCTACGTGGTGGCGGCCGGGCCGGTGGGCTTCTACTCGGTCTGGTTCAAGGAGCTGACGGGCCTGCAGACGCTGCCCTGGCAGATCTACTCGATCGCCGCGATCACGCTGATCGTCGGCCTGACCCACGTGCCGCACGTCTACCTGTATGCCTCGGCGGCGCTGCGCAACCTCGGCTCGGACGTCGAGGAAGCCGCGCGCGTGACGGGCGCGCGGCCGTTTCGCGTGGCGCTCGACGTGAGCCTGCCGATGACCATGCCGGCCCTGCTGTTCGCCGGCGTGCTGGTGTTCTTCCTCGGCTTCGAGGTGTTCGGGCTACCGCTGGTGCTGGGCGATCCGGAAGGCCACCTGGTGCTGGCCACCTACCTCTACAAGCTCACCAACAAGCTCGGCGTGCCGTCCTACCACCTGATGGCGGCGGTGGCGATCTGCATCGTCGCGATCACCTTCCCGCTGGTGCTGCTGCAGCGTCGCCTGCTCAGGAGCGCGAACCGTTTCGTCACGGTCAAGGGCAAGGCCGGGCGCGCCACCGTGCTGCCGCTGGGCGGCTGGCGGTGGCTGGCGCTGGCGATCGTGATCGCCTGGCTGGCGCTGACCGTAGTGGTGCCGATCTCGGGCATCGTGCTGCGCGCCTTCGTCACCAACTGGGGCGAGGGCGTGGCGCTGGCCGAGGTGCTCACGCTGGCCAACTTCGTCGAGCTGTTCGAGCAGGACAACCTGGTGCGCGCGATCCTCAACACGCTCGGCATCGGCGTGATCGGCGGCGCGCTGGCGATCGGCTTCTACACGCTGGTGGCCTTCGCCGGGCATCGCCGCCACGACTGGGCCACGCGCCTGCTCGACTACCTGGTGCTGCTGCCGCGCGCGGTACCGGGGCTGCTGGCGGGCCTGGCCTTCCTGTGGATCTTCCTGTTCGTGCCGGGCCTGCGCGAGCTGAAGAACTCGATGTGGAGCATCTGGGTGGCCTACACCGTGGTCTGGCTCGCCTACGGCATGCGCCTGATCCAGAGCGCGCTGCTGCAGGTCGGCCCGGAACTGGAGGAAGCCGGCCGCAGCGTCGGCGCGAGCCGCGCGCGCGTCTCGCTCGACGTCACCCTGCCGCTGGTGCGCTTCGGCCTGCTGGCCGCCTGGCTGCTGATCTTCATGATCTTCGAGCGCGAATACTCGACCGCCGTCTACCTGCTCTCGCCGGGGACCGAGGTGATCGGCGCGCTGCTGGTCTCGCTGTGGGCAACCGGCGCCGTCGACCAGGTGGCCGCCCTGTCCGTCATCAACATCGCGATGGTCGGCGCCGGTCTCGGCGTGGCCTTGCGCTTCGGAGTCAAACTTCATGGATAAGCTCAGCGTCGACGATCTCCATCTCAGCTACGGCAGCAACCCGATCCTCAAGGGCGTGTCGTTCGAACTGAAGGCCGGCGAGGTGGTCTGCCTGCTCGGCGCCTCGGGCAGCGGCAAGACCACCCTGCTGCGCGCGGTGGCCGGCCTCGAACAGCCGCATGCCGGCCGCATCACGCTCGATACCCGCGCCTTCTTCGACGGCGCGCGCGGTCTGAACCTGCCGGTCGAGGAGCGCTCGCTCGGGCTGGTGTTCCAGTCCTACGCGCTGTGGCCGCATCGCACCGTGGCCGACAACGTCGGCTACGGCCTCAAGCTGCGCCGCGTGTCGGCCGCCGAGACGCGCCAGCGCGTGCAGGCCGCGCTCGACCAGCTCGGCCTCGGCCATCTCGCCGGCCGCTATCCGCACCAGCTTTCCGGCGGCCAGCAGCAGCGCGTGGCGATCGCGCGCGCGCTGGTCTACAACCCGCCCGTGATCCTGCTCGACGAGCCGCTCTCGAACCTCGACGCGAAGCTGCGCGAGGAGGCGCGCGCCTGGCTGCGCGAGCTGATCGTCTCGCTGGGGCTGTCGGCGCTGTGCGTCACGCACGACCAGGCCGAGGCGATGGCGATGTCGGACCGCATCCTGCTGCTGCGCAACGGGCGCATCGAGCAGGAAGGCACGCCGGCCGAACTCTATGGCGCGCCGCGCACGCTCTACACGGCCGAGTTCATGGGCAGCAACAACCGGCTGGAGGCGCGTGTCGAGGCGGTGGCCGGCGAGCGCGTCACGCTGGCCGGCGAGGGCTGGCAGTTGCAGGCGCTGGCGCGCGAGGCGCTCGCGCCGGGCCAGCCGGCGCAGGCGGTGATCCGCCTCGAACGCGTGCAGGTGGCCGACGCGCCCGGCGCGAACCGCCTGCCGGCCGAGCTGGTCACCTCGATGTATCTCGGCGATCGCTGGGAATACCTGTTCCATTGCGGCGCGCTGCGGCTGCGCGCGTTCGGCCAGGTGCCGCGCGCGGCCGGCCCGCACTGGCTGGAGTTCCCGGCCAACGACTGCTGGGCCTTCGCCTCGGCGGGCTGAGGCCTCACCCGCCTCGCTTCAGGCTGCCGGCCCGGCAGCCGTCGTCCGCGGGACGATCGAGCGCGGTCCTTCACGAGCCACGTCGCATCGCCCGCTCTTATCGCAGTCCTCACCAATCGATAACAACCAGACTGGAGACATCACCGCATGAACCCGCTTTTCCGTCCGCTCCATCGCCGCCCGCCCGCGCCGCTGGCCGCCGCCATCGCCGCCGCGCTCACGCTGGCCCCCTGCGCCGCGCAGGCCGCCTCCTCGGTCACCCTCTACGGGATCATGGACGCCGGCCTCGAATACACCAGCCACGCCGCGCCCCAGGGCGGCGACAGCTTCAAGCTGCGCTCGGGCACCAAGAACACCTCGCGCTGGGGCCTGCGCGGCGTCGAGGACCTGGGCGGCGGCCTGCAGGCGGTGTTCCGGCTCGAGAGCGGCATCGACATCGCCAACGGCACGCTCGACGACGGCGCCGATTCGATCTTCGGCCGCCGCGCGGTGGTCGGCCTCAAGGGCAAGTGGGGCGAGCTCACGCTCGGGCGCAACTTCACGGTCACCTACGACTACGTGCTGCCCTTCGACCCGATGGGCTACGCGCAGAACTACTCCTGGGCGACCAGTTCGACGGCCAGCGGCAACCGCAAGGACGGCCTGTTCACGCGCGCCTCGAACGCGGTGCGCTACGACGGCGAGTTCGGCGACTTCCGCTTCGGCGCGATGGTCGGCCTCGGCAACACGCCGGGCAGCGTCAAGACCAGCTCGAAATACGGCGTGGCCGGCGGCTACGAGCATGGCCCGTTCGCGGCGGTGTTGACCTTCGACCGCCAGAACGGCGCCAACGACAGCGTGCTGCCGGCCGACCCGGTCAACTATGCGCAGCAGATCCACGCGGCGCTCAGCTACGACTTCGGCAAGCTCAAGACCATGGCCGGGTATCGCAACTACCGCCGCAGCCTGCATGCCGGCGACGTCACGCAACTGAGCGACACCTACTGGCTGGGCGGCGCCTACCAGTTCACGCCGACCTTCACGCTGATCGCCGCCGTCTACCACCAGGACCTCAAGGGCGGCACCGACGCCGACCCGACCCTGGTCTCGCTGCGCGCGAACTACGCGCTGTCCAAGCGCACCGTGCTGTTCGCCTCGGGCGGCTTCGCCTTCGCGCGGCACGGCCAGAACACCAGCGTGTCGCGCGACCTGGTCGGCTACGCGAGCAACCAGGTGGGCGCCACGCTCGGCATCCAGCAGCGCTTCTGAGCGATGCGCCCATGAGGTGCCGCCGAGGCGCCGCCAAAGCGCACGATCGTTCGCGGAAAAACGCGGCGGCCTTCACGGCCGCCGCGTTTTTTTTGCCGGATCCGTAAAGCCGGCCTCGTAAGCACAACGAAAACCTTTAACAATGCTTGCTGCGATCTGATGAATCCATTCACGAATCCGCGCACAAATACACACGAATTTCATCAAACCGGGGTGCCTCGGAAACATATCCTCCTGTTAAGATTGTTTCCCTGCCTGCAACACCCGAATCGATTTACATGAATCGCACGATTGACCATCGCAATCTGACGATGCTGCTGCTCGAGGCTCGTGAGACGCTGATCGGACGCTTCCGCCCGATCCTCAAGGAAGTCTCCCTGACCGAGCAGCAGTGGCGGATCATCCGCCTGCTCGATGGCGAGCCGAAGGGCGAGCTGGAAGCCGGGCAGATCGCGAAGCGCTGCTGCATCCTGAGCCCGAGCCTGACCGGCGTGCTCGAGCGGCTCGAACGCGACGGCATGATCACGCGCATGCGCTCCACCGAGGACCAGCGCCGCCTGCTGGTCGCGCTGACCGAGCGCAGCCGCCAACTGGTGCGCCGGATCGGGCCGCGCATCGACGATCAATACCGCCAGCTCGAACAGCAACTGGGCTCGGATACGCTGCGCGACGTCTACTCCGCGCTCGACCGCCTGCTCGAAGTCGCCTCGCCCAACTGAGCGCGCGGCACGCGCCGCGATCCGCTCCCTTCCCCGCCCGCGCCTCGCCGGGCCGCCGCACGATTCCCCGCCCGCTTCCGCTGGACCGACGAGTCTGTTCGTCATGACGCGATGCCGTCGCGCGCGGCTTCGTCAATTCCAGGCGTGACGCGCCGGCTTCACGCCGTTCAGGTAGTAGTTGCCGACCAGGTGATACTTCCAGCGCACCGGATCGTGCAGCGTATGCGTGCGCGCATTGCGCCAGTGACGATCCAGGCCGTGCTCGGCCAGCGTCGCCTGGGTGCCGGCCAGCTCCAGCAGCTTCTCGCCGGCCAGCAGGGCCGCCTCGGTGGTCAGCACCTTGGCCTCGCCCACCGCCACCGAGGCGCGCGCCACGTCGTCCTCGCTCACCTCGCCGCGCGCGGCGATCTCGTCGAGCGTGCGCGCCGCGCGCTCCAGCAGCGCCTCGGCCGCGTGCAGGCGGATCACCAGGTTGCCGGTCTCGCGCAGCGTCAGCGGATCGTCGGCGGCGCGCTCCACGCCGCTGTCGACCCAGGCGCGCGAGCGCTCGCGCACGAAGCGCAGCGTGTCGTCGAGCGCCGCGCGCGCGATGCCTGCGTCGATCGCGGCCTGGATGATCTGCGAGATCGGCCCGTTCAGGGTCGGCTGATCCGACACGCGCTGCGCCGGAAATACGTGCGAGGCCGGCACCCGCACGTCCTCTAGCCTGACCGTGCCGCTGGCCGTGGTGCGCTGGCCGAAGCCGGACCAGTCGTCGATCACCGTGAGGCCCGGCGTGTCGCGCGGAATGTAGGCGAGCCAGGCCTGCCGTTCCTCGTCGAGGCCGAGCACCGGCACGTAGTGGGCGAACAGCGCGCCGGTCGAGTAGAACTTGGTGCCGTTCACGCGCCAGGTCTCGCCCTCGCGCACGATGCGGGTCTTCAGATCGAGCACGTGCTTGGTGCCGCGTTCCGAGAAGCCGTTGCCGAAGCGGCGGCCGGCCAGCACCTCGGCGAAGAAGGCGCGCTGCTGCGCCTCGCTGCCGGTCAGCGCGATCACGTCGACCAGGCCGTAATGGTTCTGCGGCAACTGGCCGAGCGAGGGATCGGCCGCCGAGATCAGCTTGACCACCTCGGTCAGCGTCACGAAGGACACGCCCGCGCCGCCATGCGCCTTCGGCACCGTGATCGCCCACAGCCCCGATTGCGAGAACCACTCGATCTCCTCGCGCGGCAGGCGCCGCTCGCGGTCGCGCTCGATCGCGCCGGCCGCCAGCCGCGCGGCCAGCTCGCGCGCCACCGCCAGCGCCTCCTGGTCGGAGGCGATCACGTGGGCGCGCGCGGCGGTGGACGCCGCCGGCGTGGCGGCGGCCGTCGCGACGTCGGAGGTCGGGGTGGTGGCGTCGAGGGTGGACATCGGCATCTCCGTGCAGGGAATCGAGGGGAACGAAGCGACAGGCAGGCGGCCAATCTAGCAATCGCGCCCGCGCCGCCCAAGCGATCGATTCGGGAATCGATATTCCCGCGCGTGAGCTCGCCGTGACACACCAGTCATCACACCTCTTCGCGCGACATGATCCACCCGATAAGGCACGAAAATGCGCAAACGATATCGCTCCCGAGGCCGATGCAGCGAACCTATGACGGCCGCATGCCCAGTGCGGCAATTTTATTGCGCACCCATCTTGTGTTTAGCTGGGAGACCTCTAGACTGTTTACTTCCCGCCTTCATCCATGCCATCCAGGAGACGATTCCATGCGCCTCACGATACGGATCAACGCAAGCAGCCAAGCCACCTCGCGCCAAGCCTCGTACGCGGTGCTGTGGGTCGACACCGACGAGCAGCTCTGGTCGCGCGAGGCGCATCAGGGCATCGATCTGCCGCAATGGGGGAAGGTGAAGCATGTCGAGGGCGCGGTCGCGCTCTGCGCGGCCGACGGCGACGAAGCGCTGTGCCGGCTTCAGGGCCTGTCGATCGATCGCGTGATGGGCGTCGCCGCCGATGCCGGCCAGGGCACCGCGCTGCTCGGCAGCAGCAGCTCCGACGGTGCATGGCGCCTGCAGGCCGTCGATCGCTGCGCGACGCAATCGGAAAACCGCGGCTTCACCGTGGTTCGCTGAAGTTACTCGCTGGTGTTCTTCGCTGAAGTTGCATGAGCGGCGCGTTCGCCGGCTCACTTCCAGCGAGCGGCTTCGAAGCCCTCACCTGCCGATCATCAAGGCGCCCGGCGCAATGCCGGGCGCCTTTCTCTTGCGGGCCAGGTTCGCATGCGGCGCAAGCCGCGCCTTGGCGGATCCAAAGCCGGCCCGGCGAATCCCGGGCTGCCCCAGCTTCCTCGCTCTCGCGCCACCGCCTTCGGTCCCTTGTCGGGCGGCCCTGAGCCGATCCTCGATCGTTCCGGGCGGAAATTTGCACACCTCATACCAATTCGCGCAAACGTTTCGCTCGATGCAACGTTCACGTTCCTTGACGTTACGTCACAGGGGAACAGCGCCGTAACAATTCGCCCCTTGCTACGTAACAGACTGCCGAGCGCGCCATGCAGGCCAACGCGAAGCCCACTTCACGTTTCCGAAGCCACCCCGACAATTCCTTTTAAATCAGATGCTTGCGAAAAATTCCCAGTCGACTCCGCCGAACCTCGCACGCTGGCCCGCTTATTGCAGAGTAGAGGGCGTTCCGCTCCGGGGCCATCAGACTAATTGCGAGGACCATCATGGATTGCAAGTATCTGTACATCGACAACATAAAAATCAATTTCATCCGCCGCTCGATCGAGATCGAGGGCCAGCAGGTCGACATGACGCCGCGCGAATTCGACGTGGTCGAATTCCTGCTCGACAACATGAACAAGATCGTGCCGCGCCAGGCCATCCAGGAAGCCGTCTGGGGCCGCGAACTCGGCGTCTCGTCGCGCACGCTCGACACCCATATTTCCCGCATCCGTTCGAAGCTCAAGCTCGACAACGACAAGAACATGCGGATCATCCCGATCTACTCGATCGGCTATCGGCTGGTGCTGTTCGGCGCGGCGATGACGCATGTCGAGCCGCACGACGAACCGACGCTGCGCCGCAGCCCGCAACCGGGCGCGCCGCTCACGCACGCCTTCGCCTGAGTTCCACCGGCCGACGCGCGCGCCGCTCGCGGCTCGCGCGTCGATCGGCCAGGACTTCGCGATGCCGCCCGGCGGCATCGCAACCCCGCCGCCTCACGGCGACTGCCTCGCCATCGATGCCTGTGAACGCAACCCGGCCGCGACGGATCACGGGCGCCGACGCAAACGTTGGCCGGCGCCCTTCTCCTCCCTCCAGCCGCCGCTCACTGCCCGTAACGATCGAGCAGCTTCGCGGTCACGCCATTGGTCCAGCCGAAGCCGTCCTGCAGCGGGTACTCGCCGCCGCCACCGCCGCCCACGCCGGAGCCTTCCACCACATACTTCTCGACCAGCTTGCCCTCGCTCGCGTAGACGCCCTTCACGCCCTTCAGGAAGCGCTGGCCGATCTCGTCGGCGAGCGGCCGTTCGCCGTAGCGCGACAGCCCCTCGATGGCGATCCACTGCAGCGGCGCCCAGCCGTTCGGCGCGTCCCATTGCTGCCCGGTGTTCTGCGTGGTGGTGGCCAGCCCGCCCGGTTGCAGCAGCGTGTCGCGCACGTGCTGGGCGGTCGAGATCGCATGATCCGGCGTGGCCACGCCGGCGAACAGCGGGTACAGCGCGGCCGCGGTGAGGCCGTCGCGCGGCTGGCCGAGCTGCCAGTCGTAATCGCCGTAATAACCGTTCGCGTTCCACAGCCAGTGATTGATCGCCGCGTCGCGGCGCGACGCGCGCGCCGAGAAGTCGGCCACGCAGGCCGCGTCGTGCGTGACCGTGCAGCCCGTCACGATGGTTTTCTCGAGGTGGTACATCAGGCTGTTCAGGTCGATCGGCACGATCGCGGTGGTGCGGATGGTCGCCAGCGTCTTGCCGTCGCCGAGCCAGCGCGAACTGAAATCCCAGCCGCTCTCGGCGCCCGCGCGCAGGTCGCGCCAGACTTCCGGAGCCGGCCGGCCAGCCGCCGACTTCGCGGTCTGCACGTCCTCCAGGTAGGACTCGTCGCGCGGCGTCGCGCTCGCATCCCAGTAGCGGTTCAGGACCGCGCCGTCGGGCATCGTCACCACGTGCGCGGTGGCCGCGCCGCGCGCCGTGCCGGTCTCGCCCTGCATCCAGTACGCGTATTCCCTGCGCAGCGCCGGCAGGTATTTCTGATAGACGCCGTTGCCTTCCTTCTCGGCGGCCAGCTCCACCATGTAGGCGAAGAACGGCGGCTGCGAGCGGCTCGCGTAGTAGGTGCGATTGCCGTTCGGCACATGGCCCACGGTATCGATCAGGTGCGCGAAGTTGTCGAGCATGTCGTCGACCAGGTCCTCGCGGCCGGCTTCCTGCAGGCCCAGCATCGTGAAGTAGCTGTCCCAGTAGTAGCCCTCGCGGAAGCGCCCGCCCGGCACCACGTAGGGCTTGGGCAGCGTGATCAGCGAGCCGTTGGGCGAGGCGCCCTCGGTGGTGCGCGTCAGGTGCGGCCACAACCAGTCGATGTGCGCGCGCAGCGTCTGGTTAGCCGGCGGCGTGACCACCGCGTCGACCGGCGGCTTGAAGTGCTGGGTGACGAAGTCGCGCAGCGAGAAGCCCGGCGCGTCCTTCTGCTGCGCGTAGAGCCGCATGATGGTAGCCGCGTCGGCATCGGGCGTGGTGTCGACGAAGGTCTTCTGGTCGGGATAGATCTGCTGGGTCTGCACGGCGGTGAACAGTTCGCCGTACAGCTCGCTGGGCGGCGGCAGCACGCCGCTCGGGCGCGTCTGCGGCGGCGCGGCGGCATCCTCGCCGGGGCGTACCACGGGCTGCGTGTCGGAGCAGGCCGGCAGCGAGATGCAGGCGGCGGCCAGCACGAAGGCGAGGCTGGCGCGGCGGCGCAGCGTGCGCGGCAGCTTCGGTCGGCGCGCGACGGCGTTCGCGGCGAAATGTTTCGCTGTGCGATCGAATGCGGCTTCCGGAGAAGGGTTCGACTCGTGTCGGGCTGGAATGACGGCCATCTTCGGTCCTTTGTTATGAATTCCGGGAATCCGATGATGCCCGAGGCGGGCGCGGGCCGCGCCGGCAGTTCTGCGAGCTTGTCAGGCGAAACGATGCCGTGCCTGGCCTCGTGAACCGCGCGGCGCGAGCAGGCGTCATGCCTTGCGCGCCGCCCGCGCTGGCCGGGTCAGGTGCCTGGCTCGTGCCTCACAGGCCCGCCTGCCCGGGCTCCGCGCGCAGATAGGCGAGCACCGCCCGCAGCGCGCGCCGCTCCAGCGCGTCGGCATCGGTCTCGCCGGCCTCGCCCGCCATGTCGGTGATGCCGCGCACCATCGCGAGCACATCGCGTGCCGCGACCTCGGGCGCCGCGAGCGGCGGCGCATCGGGCTTGCCGAACGCGATCGCGATCGCTTCCAGCCCGCGCGCGGCCACGTAGCCCACGCGGCCCTCCACCGGCAGCCGCCGCTCCTCCACGTCGATCAGCCGCGCCAGCGCGGGACGGCGCAACTGGTGCGCGACGGCCGCCCGCACCATCGCCGCGAGGATCGAGGCGCAATCGGGCAGCTCGATCGCGCGATCGAAATCGGCGAGCAGCGCGCCGGTCTCGCGCTCGATCAGCGCGGCCGTCAGGGCATCGCGATTCGGGAAGTACTGGTAGAGCGAGCCGATGCTGACGCCGGCGCGCGCGGCCACCGCATTGGTGGTGTAGGCATCGAGCCCCTCGCGCTCCAGGATGCGCGCGGCGGCCTCGACCAGCGCCTCGACGGTGGCCGCCGAACGGCGCTGGACCGGCGCCTTGCGCGGCGTCACGTGGTTCCTGGCGGGGGATTTCGTCATGGGCGGGATGCAGGGCGCTTCGAATATGAGCGAACGCTCGTATTCTAAACGGTTGGCTGCAACCTTCGCGAACGCGATCGGCGACGGGTGGAAATCGATGCGCACGCATCCACGACATGGCGTTCCATGCGCCACGCGAACGCGAGCGCGCGACACGCCCCCGAACCCGCCACGCAGTACGCGACGCGTTCGGCGGCGATGCCTCCAGATGCGCTCAGATGCTCGAACGGGAACGGTTCCGCTAACGCCGGCAGAGGGATCGATGCAATAATGTCGGCTTTGCCGCGCGTCGATCCCCAATGCCGCTCGCAGTCCATCCGTTCATCGCACCGCTGATCGTCGCCTGCGCGTTGTTCATGGAGACGGTGGACGCCAACATCATCGTCACCGCGCTGCCCGCGATGGCACGCGCCTTCGGCCACAACCCCGTCACCCTCAATATCGCGATCACCGCCTACGTGGTCGGGCTCGGCGTGTTCATCCCGATCTGCGGATGGCTGGCCGACCGCTACGGCGCGCGCACGGTGTTCCGCACCGCGATCGGCATCTTCGTGGTGGGCTCGCTGATGTGCGCGGCCTCCACCAATCTCGAGCTGTTCACCTTCGCGCGCTTCGTGCAGGGCGTGGGCGGCGCGATGATGGTGCCGGTCGGGCGCATCATCATCTTTCGCGCGGTGCCGCGCGCGGACCTGATCCGCGCCATGAACTACCTGAGCCTGCCCGCCTTGTTCGGCCCGGCCGCGGGGCCGCTGCTGGGCGGCTTCCTCACCACCTACCTGCACTGGCGCCTGATCTTCTTCATCAACGTGCCGATCGGCATCTACGGCATCTACCTCGCCAACAAGTACATCGCCAACACGCACGAGGCGAACCCGGGCCCGCTCGACTGGTTCGGATTCCTGCTTTCCGCGGCCGGCGCCTCCTTGCTGCTGATGGGCCTGACCATGCTCGACGGCGCGCTGATCAGCCCGCGCGACGCGGTGCTGATGTGCGTGGCCGGCGCGCTGCTGCTGGGCGGCTACGTGCTGTACGCGCGGCGCGCGACGATGCCGGTGCTCGAGCTGCGCTTCCTGAAGATCCCCACCTTCAACGCCAGCGTGATGGGCGGCTCGCTGTTCCGCATCGGGCTCGGCGCGGTGCCGTTCCTGTTACCGCTCACGCTGCAGGAAGGGCTCGGCATGAGCGCCTTCGATTCGGGGCTGATCACCTGCGCCTCGGCGGTCGGCGGCACGCTCTCGCGGCTGCTCTCGCAACGCCTGCTTCGGCAGTTCGGATTTCGCCGGGTGCTGATGGTCAATGCCGCGCTGGCGGGCCTCGCGATCGCGATGTACGGCACCTTCTACCCGGGCATGCCGGTATGGGTGATCTGGGTGATCGTGCTGGTCGGCGGGATCTTCCCCGCGCTGCAGTTCACCAGCCTCAACTCGGTGATCTACGCCGAGATCCAGCCGCGCGACATCGGCCGCGCCACCAGCCTCGGCAGCGTGGTGCAGCAGATGTCGCTGGGCCTGGGCGTGACGGTGGCCGGCATCGTGCTGCACCTGTCGGCCGCGCTGCGCGGCCACCCTTCGGTGCAGTGGTCGGATTTCTGGCCGGCCTTCCTGGTGGTGGGGCTCTGCTCGTTCGCCTCGATCCCGATCACGCGGCGCCTCGCGCCGAACGCCGGCGACGAGATCGCGCGCGGCAAGCGCGGCTGAGCACGCCGATCGCATCGGCGGATTCGAATTCAGGCGGGAAAGAGGCGGCGCGGCGGACCTGGAAAAAACGGCTCGCGCAAAAAAGAAATCGGCGGACATCCACATCGGGCCTGGAGAGCCGTTCGGATATCCGCCGAATGATTCCGGGTGCTGCGACACAGTCACGTTCCCCGGATTCACTCCCTGCGTGCCATTGACATATGTTGCGTCGGGAGCAAAACCAGCGCCGATCGAATCGCGATCCGGGGGAATCGCGGCCGTCACGGCATGAACGTCACTATAGGGAAACTCGATTCGGACGTCTGTCAACGATTGTCAGATCCGATGCCGCAAGCATGTCGCGTCTTCGCGCCCCTGCCGCCGCGTCGACGGCAACGGCGGCCATCGAATCGCGCTACAGTGACGGCTTCCGTCCCCGCCCCGCGCACGCCCGTGACCACCCTCCCGCTCTCAGCCGCCCGCTCCCTGCACCTGGCCGCGCAAGGCCTGCTCGCGCCGCCGCGCCGCAAGGCCGTGAAGGCCGACGTGCTGGATGCGATCCGCCGCATGGCGCAGTTGCAGATCGATACCATCCACGTGGTGGCGCGCAGCCCCTACCTGGTGCTGTTCAGCCGCCTCGGCCCCTATGAGCAGCGCTGGCTCGACGAGCACCTGGCCGAGGCCAGCCTGTTCGAATACTGGTCGCACGAGGCCTGCTTCCTGCCGATCGAGAGCTTCGGGCTGATGCGCCACAAGATGCTGAACCCGGCGGGAATGGGCTGGAAATACGCGGCGGACTGGCACGAGCTGCATCGCGAGTCGATCGACACGCTGCTCGCGCGCGTGCGCGACACGGGCCCGGTGCGTTCCTCGGACTTCGCGCGCGAGGACGGCGCCAAGGGCTCGGGCTGGTGGGACTGGAAACCCGAGAAGCGTCACCTGGAGGTGCTGTTCTCGACCGGGCAACTGATGGTGGCCGCGCGCCAGAACTTCCAGCGCATCTACGACGTGCTCGAACGCGTGCTGCCGCATTGGGACGATGCACGCGACCTGCCCGCGCGTGACATGGTGCTGCCGCAACTGCTCGAGCAGACCTGCCGCGCGCTCGGCGTGGTACGCGCCGACTGGGTGGCCGATTACTATCGCCTGCCCAGGCGCGCCTATCGCGACGAACTGCATGCGCTGGCCGACGCGGGCCAGTTGCTGCCGGTGACGGTGGAAGGCTGGAAGGAACAGGTCTTCGTGCATCGCGACCTCGAGCCGCTGCTCGCGCGCGCCGCCGACGGCACGCTGCGCTCCTCGGTCACCACCCTGCTCTCGCCCTTCGACCCGGTGGTGTGGGACCGGCGGCGCGCCTCGGCGCTGTTCGACTTCGACTACACGATCGAGTGCTATACGCCGGCGGACAAGCGCCGCTATGGGTATTTCTGCCTGCCGATCCTGCATCGCGGCCGCCTGGTGGGCCGCGTCGATGCCAAGGCGCATCGCACGCAGGGCGTGTTCGAATTGAAGGCGGTCCACTTCGAGCCGCAGGTGCGGCTCGGCAGCGGGCTAGCCGGCGACGTGGCCCGCGCGATCGGCCGGCTCGCCGATTGGCACGGCACGCCCGAGCTGGCGATCGGCAACGCGCCGCGCGAGTTGAAGGCCGCGCTCGCGGCGCGCTGAAAAGGCTCGCAGCAGCGAGTCGGCATCACGACGCGTTCCTCGCCGGGCCAGCCTGGCCGATAGGGTCCGCGCCGCTCGCGCGCTCATCGGATCTTCAATCGCGCAGCTTGCGAAAGCGCGGCGTGCCGTCTTCCAGCGTGCCGTGGAAGTTGTCCTCGGGACGCGCGCGCAGGCTCGGCTCGTGCGGCCAGACATGCTCGTAGATCACCAGCGCCTCGTCGGTTTCGGAATGACGCGCGACGCCGATCACGCGATAGAGGCCGCCCTTGTAGTGGCGGTGGGTGGCAAGCTGTTCGGCTTGTTGTTCGGTCAGGTCGCTCATGGCGGGCTCCGCGTGCAAAGCGCGTATTGTAGGCGCCCGCGCGCTCAAGCCCGGCGATACACCTCGGGCCGATGCAGCTCCATCCAGCGCTCGGGATGCGCGGGCGCGACGAAGCCCACCGGCGCATAGAGCCCGTGCGCGTCGCTCGTCACCAGCGCGATGCGGCGCAGGCCGCTCACGCGCGGATCGGCGAAGACCTGGTCGATCAGCGTGCGCGCATGGCCCTGCCCGCGATGCTCGGGCAGCACGAACACGTCGCAGAGATAGGCGAAGGTGGCCAGGTCGGTGACGAGCCGCGCGAAGCCGACGAAGGTTTCGCCGAGGAAGGCGCCGAAGCAGAGCGAGCCGTCGATCGACTGCTGCACCACCTCGCGCGGGATGCCGAGCGACCAGGGCGCGTGGTCGTGCAGGAAGGCGTGGATCGCGTCGACGTCGAGCTCGCGCTTGTCGGTCGAGATGCGCAGCGCGCCCGGCCGGGTTTCGGGTTGGGACATGGGTCGAATCCTTCGTGGTCCTCGATAGGCGGCAGGCGCCCGGTATACGGCACAGGGGCGCGAGGCAATCCGGCCTCGCGCCCCTGCGTGGTTCTGGAGCGCGCTCAGCGCGCGGCGGCGATCACGTCGGCCACCGCGGCGGTCAGCCGTTTCGCGTAAGGCACGTGCAGGAACTCGTTGGGCCCGTGCGCGTTCGACTTCGGCCCGAGCACGCCGCACACCATGAACTGCGCCTTCGGGAAACCGGCCTGCAGCACGTTCATCAGCGGGATCGTGCCGCCGATGCCCATGAATGCGCAGTCGGCGCCGAAGTGGCGGCGCGAGGCCTCGTCGAGCGAACCCGCCAGCCAGGGCGCGAGCTCGGGCGCGTTCCAGCCGGTGGCGGCGCCCGAATCGGGCTTGAAGGTGACCTTGGCGTTGTAGGGCGGCTCGAGCTCGAGCAGGCGCTTCAGGTCCTGCACGGCCGTGGCGGCGTCGACCAGCGGCGGCAGGCGCAGCGAGAGCTTGAACACCGTCTTCGGGCGCAGCACGTTGCCGGCATTCTCCAGCGGCGGCAGGCCCGCCGCGCCGGTGACGGCCAGCGAGGGCCGCCAGGTCGAGTTGAGCAGCGCCTCGCGCGGGTCGCTGGTGGTCGGCAGCACCGGGCGGCCGTCCTGGCCGCAGGCCCAGGGCAGGCCCTTCCAGACCTGGTCGCCGAGGATCGCGGCGGTGGCCTCGGCCTCGCGCACGCGGCTCTCGGGAATCTCGCAGTGGAACACGCCCGGCAGCAGGTTGCCGCTGGCCGAATCCTCCAGCCGCTCGAACAACTGCCGCATGATGCGGAAGCTCGACGGCGCGATGCCGCCGCCCATGCCCGAGTGCATGCCCTCCTCCAGCACCTCGACATGCAGCTCGCCTGCCACCGTGCCGCGCAGCGAGGTGGTCAGCCACAGCTGGTCGTAGTTGCCCGCGCCCGAATCGAGGCAGACCACCAGGCCGACCTGGCCGAGCCGGTCGCGCAGCGCGTCGACATAGGGCAGCAGGTCGTAGCTGCCCGATTCCTCGCAGGTCTCGATCAGGCCGACGCAGCGCGGGCGCTCCACGCCCTGGGCGTCGAGCGCGGCCAGCGCGGTGATGCTGGCGTAGATCGCGTAACCGTCGTCGGCGCCGCCGCGGCCATAGAGCTTGCCGTTCTCGTACTTGGGCGTCCACGGGCCCAGGTCGGCGCGCCAGCCGTCGAATTCCGGCTGCTTGTCGAGGTGGCCGTAGAGCAGGATCGTCTCGGTGGTGCCGGAGCGCGTGGCGGGCGCGTCGAAGAAGATCACCGGCGTGCGGCCCGGCAGGCGCACGATTTCCAGCGTGAGCCCGCGCACCGGCTGGCGCTCGGCCCATTGCGCGGCATCGACCACCACGCGCTCGAGCAGGCCGTGCTGCTGCCAGTCGGGATCGTAGGCCGGGCTCTTGGCGGGAATCGCGATGTAGTCGGTCAGTTGGTGGAGGATCTCGTCGTTCCATTTGCGCTCGACGAAATCGGTCAGGCGCGGGTGATCGAGGGCGGTGTCGGCGGTGCTTGTCATGATGGTGCTGGCCGGTGGGGACGAAAAAAAGATGATAGCGCCGATGCGGCCTCGCGCGGCGGGCGATCTCGCGCAAATGCGCGCCGGCGCACGAGGCGGCGGGAAATCGCTTGCGGCTGCGGCGCGGCGCGAGGGGCGTCTGCCGCGGATCTCCCGTTCGACGCAGGAAACACGGCGGCGCACAGGCCCGGCACACCGCTGCGTCGCCCCTTCAGCGCACGTCGAAATCGCGCCGGTACGCGGCGGGGCTGGTGGCCGCGACGCGCCGGAAGTGGCGGCGCAGCGATTCCTCGGAGCCGAAGCCCGCCAATTCGGCCAGTTGCGCCAGCGGCAGCGCCGGGTTCGCCTCCAGCATCTCCTTGGCGAGCCCGACGCGCTCGCGGATCAGCCAGGCATAGGGCGCCAGCCCGGTTGCCTCGCGGAACTGGCGCTGCAGCGTGCGCGGGCTCATCGCCGCGCGCTCGGCCAGGCTCGCCAGCGTGTGCGGCTCGGCCGCGTGCTCGCGCATCCAGTCGATCAGCGGCGCGAGCCGGTCCCGCCCTTCCGGCGCGACCGGGCGCGGCACGAACTGCGCCTGGCCGCCCTCGCGATGCGGCGGCAGTACCAGCCGCTGCGCCACGCGGTTGGCGATCGCGCTGCCGTGGTCACGCCGCACCAGGTGCATCAGCATGTCCAGCCCGGCGGCCGAGCCGGCCGAGGTGACGATCGCGCCCTGGTCGACATAAAGCGCGTCGGGGTTCACCTGCAGCGAGGGATGACGCGCGCGCAGGCGCTCCACATACCGCCAGTGGGTGGTCACGGCCAGGCCGTCGAGCACGCCGGCGGCGGCCAGCACGAACACGCCCGAGCAGATCGAGCAGAGCCGCGCGCCGCGCCGGTGGGCCGCGCGCAGCTTGCGCAGCAGCGCCTCGGGCGGCGCCTCGTCGGGATCGCGCCAGCCGGGGATCACGATCGTGTCGGCGCGATCGAGCATGGCCAGCCGGTAGGGCGCGGCCACCGTGATGCCGCCGGCCGCGCGGATCGGCCCCGGCTCGGCCGCGCAGACCGCGAAGCGATACCAGTCCACCTCCAGCTCCGGGCGCGGCAGCGCGAACAGCTCGACCGTGCAGCCGAATTCGAAGGTGCAGAGGCGATCGTAGGCGAGCGCCACGACGAGATGATCTTTCATGGCGCGATGTTACCGGAACTTGTCGATCGCGCCACTTTCGGGCCGGGCCCGCGATGCCGATACTGGGGACTCGGACACTTATTCCAGAGGAACCCGAAGCATCATGTCCTACGTCACCGAGATCCCCGCCGCCGACAGCGCCGCCGCCCTGGTCCACTTCAGCGACCTGCTCCGATTCGAAACCGATTGCTGGGACGTGCATCACGCGCTCGCTTCGGGCAAGGCCGATTTCGTCCTGCTCGATGTTCGCAGTCCCGAGCAGTTCGCCGCCGGACATATCCGGGGCGCCATCAATCTTCCGCACCGCAAGATCGTCGCGGGGACGCTATCGCATTTTCCAATCGATACGATATTCGTTGTCTATTGTGCCGGCCCGCACTGCAATGGCGCCGCTCGTGCAGCGCAGCGCCTGGCCCGCCTCGGAAGGCCCGTGAAGCTTATGGCAGGCGGGATTACGGGATGGTGCGACGAACATTTCAAATTGGCGACGGATTGAGTGACGGGTCGGTATCATCGCGGTAAACGCAACAATTAGTTGCCGGCACGGGATCCGAAAAAGCGCGACAATCCGTCTCACTGCAGTCGACTTGTCGCACTGCAACACGGAAGGAGAAGTCCCATGAAGATCCTGTTTCAGATTGCCGGGGCAGTTATCGCGATTGCGTTCTACTTTCTGCCGGCGATCATCGCCGACCGTCGCGGCCGTCACGACAAGCTGACCCTCGCGCTGTTCAACGCGCTGTTCGGCTGGACCGGCATCGGCTGGCTGATGACGCTGTACTGGGCCAGCCTGCCGAACCCGGCGCGCAACCTGGCCGGCAACATCGTCCAGACGCGCCGCTCGATCAGCATGCGCAAGTTCTCGAACGGCCTGGTCGATCGCGTGCAGAACCGCGTCGCGCTCCAGCAGGCCTGGATCGAGAAACAGGATTCCCGCTGAGCCACCGGGCCCCGCCCGCCAGGCCTGATCCGTCGTACCCGTTGTCGTCGCTTCCGGATTTCCCCGCATCACCGACTGCGTAGCCCTGCCCCGCGTCACCTGTGAGCGTCTTCCGCCTGCGTCACCCCGCCCGATCGTTGGTCCCGTCCCGGCGCCTTGCCCCGGATGATCCCGTCTTGCCGGTTTTCGGCGGGACGGGGCGTGGCGGCACCGCCGGCAAGCCTGAAGGCGCCGGCGAACGCGCACGGCATCACCCGCGCGGCGTATGCCGCGCGAGTGATGGGAAAACTCGGGAAAGACAGCGGGAAGGAAAAACGGCGGGAAGAACCGACGGAAAAACGCGGCAGGAAACGACTGGCGGACGATTGGCGGACGGCCCGGCGCGCCTCAGAGCGCCACGCCGTTCGACCAGCCGAAGCGCCGCAGGCTGGCGCGGCCCGCCGAGATGGTGGTCGGCTCCAGCACCACCGCCTCCACGGCGAAGCGCTGCTGGCGGAATTCCCCGCTCGCATCGAACCACTGACAGCTCACCCAGGATTCGCCGCCGGCGGCACCGACGAAGGTGACCGTCATGCGCGGCCCGCCGGTCTTGAGCGTCACGACGTCGCCGATGCACGGCGACGCGGCACGGATATCGTTCAGTGATGTCATGGCCCTGGCCTCTCGGAAGTCATGCCGGATCGATTTCCGGCTTGTGTATTTGACGCAGCCTAGCAACGAAAATATTCAGGCACAAGAAGTCTTTTCAGCTTCCTTCATCACCAATCAGAAAATAGCCGATTTCACCTGTCAGCCTTGCCAGTCAAGACTTCGCAGACTGTCCGAAACGCCATTTCCTCCTGTCCGATTTGACGGGTTTTCAGCCGACATTTTCGACTGGGGAAATCATCGGATTTCATTATTTCGTCAAAACTTCATTGCCGAAAATGAATCCCGCAAAGATCGAATGGCGATTGGAATCGGGGAATATCGAAAATGAACCGATCCGGCCGCCCTTGTCGGCCGGTATTGCGGGAAACGGCTCAGGACGCGCTATAGGCGCCGCGCGCGTGCAATTCCGATTCGGTGCGCTCGAGCGCGGCCACCGCCTCGCCGCCCTCCAGCGCCAGCAGTTGCGCCACCAGGCCTTCGGTGAGCGCGTGCGCGGCCACCAGCGAGGGGAAGAACGAGGGGCTCTCGTGGTTGAACAGC
Organism: Burkholderia sp. Cy-637; assembly: GCF_011753175.1. NCBI lineage: Bacteria > Pseudomonadati > Pseudomonadota > Betaproteobacteria > Burkholderiales > Burkholderiaceae > Burkholderia > Burkholderia sp. Cy-637. The sequence goes on from NZ_VWWC01000093.1 coordinate 24,190, forward strand.
AGGGTGAGATCGGCCAGCAGCGCGATCGGCGAGACGCTGCTGTCGGTGATCGCGACCACCCGGCTGCCGCGATCGCGCGCGATGGTCGCCACGCGCGTGGCCTCGGCCGAATACGGCGCGAAGCTGACGATCACGGTCACGCTGTGGCGGCCGATCGCGCGCAGCTCCATCTCCAGCGAACCGGCCACGCCGGCCAGCAGCGACACGCTGGGCCGGAACAGCCGGTAGGCATAAACGAAGCCGAACGCGACCGGATAGCAGGAACGGAAGCCCGCCACATGCACGTGCTGCGCCTTGCGGATCAGCTTGGCCGCCTCGAGCATCGCGCGCTCGTTCTGGCCGGCCGTGCCGGCCAGGTTGTGCTGCTGCGCGGCCAGCAGGTCCTGCGCGAGCGCGGCCTTGCCGCCGGGCTTGACCAGCGAACGCGCGCGCTGCGTCATCGGCGCGGGGCGCGTGCGCAGGCGCGCCACGAACAGGTCGCGCAGCTCGTTCCAGCCGGGAAAGCCGAACTGCTGCGCGAGCCGCACCAGCGAGGCCGGCTGCACCTGGGCGCGCTGCGCGAGCTTGCGCATCGACGACACCGCGACCTCGTCGGGATGGTCAAGCAGGAAGGCCGCGCCGACCTGGAATTGCGGGCTCAGCTCGGAAAATTGCGCGCGGATCAGGGACGCGAGTTCGTCGAAATTGGCGGGCATCGTCAGGGCAGCGTGGAGCGGGCGCCCATGGTACACCGGCCCTCGCGGCCCTGCGCGACGGGCGGGAGCCCTCGCGCGCCGGGCTCGCGCCCGCTTCTGCTACATTGCGGCGAGGCCCTGCCCCTTGGTTTCCTTGCCCCTTCATGCCTCGATGCCTGCCCGGCCCGCGCCGGCGCGGGCCCGCCACGATGACCGACGACTTCCGCTGGATCGATGCCCCCCAGGGCCGCCTCTACGCGCAACGCTGGCCGCGCCCCGCCGATGGCGCCGCCACGCCGCCCGCGCCGATCCTGATGCTGCACGACTCGCTCGGCTGCGTCGCCCTGTGGCGCGAATTCCCCGCCGAGCTGGCGCGCGCCACCGGCCGCGACGTGATTGCCTACGACCGCGCCGGCTTCGGCCGCTCGGCGCCGGCGCAAGCGCCGCTGCCGGCCGACTTCATCGCGGCCGAGGCGCGCGACAGCCTGCCGGCGCTGCAGCGCGGCTTCGGCTTTGCGGGCTTCGTGGCACTGGGCCATAGCGTCGGCGGCGCGATGGCCACCGCCTGCGCGGCCGCGCAGCCCGAGCACTGCCAAGCGCTGGTGACGATCTCCGCGCAGGCCTTCGTCGAGGCGCGCACGCTGGCGGGCATTCGAGCGGCCCGCGAGGCGTTCGCGCGGCCGGATCAATTCGAGCGGCTGGCGCGCCATCACGGCGAACGCGCGCGCTGGGTGCTCGATGCCTGGATCGACACCTGGCTCGATCCGGCCTTCGCCGGCTGGACGCTCGACGCGACGCTGGCGCAGGTGCGCTGCCCCGCGCTCGTGCTGCACGGCGAGCATGACGAATACGGTTCGCCGCGCCACCCGGCGCGCATCGTCGAGGGCCTGGCGGGGCCGGCGCGCATGATGCTGCTGCCCGGCTGCGCGCATGTTCCGCATCGCGAGGCGAAGCCGGCGGTGCTGGAGGCGCTGCACGGTTTCCTGGGTGCGCCGGCACGCTGAGCGCCCGGCCTCGCGGCTTATCCACAGAAAATGTTGGCAAGCTTGTGGATGACCTGCGCATGTCTTTCGCAAGCCATTGAACACACAAGGATTTTTCCCGAATCTCAGGAATCCGGCAGGCTCCGCCGCGATGCGCCCCGGATGCGTGGCTTGTCCACAGTTTTTGTTGGCAAGCTTGTGGATATCCTGCTGGCGAGCCCGCCAAGTCCTTGATTCGATTCGGATCCTTGCCGGCAATGCGTGCTTCGGCAGCGCCGCCACGCCCGGCTGGCGGGCGAAAAGATCAACGAGATCAAGGATCTAACGTTCGATTGGCGGCCGGCACCGGCATCCTGCCGATGCGGCGCCCACCCTGCTCCATGGCTCGCGCGAGCCGGAAACCTCGGCGACAGCCCCCTCGCCCCGGCGCCCCGGTTGTCCACATTTTTTGTTGGCAAGCTTGTGGACATCCTGCTGTCACATACGACAAGCCCATGATCCGTCGAGGTTTTTTCTCGCGCGCCAGGAAAGCGGCAGCGCGCCCGGCGGCCGGCTTGTCCACAATTTCTGTTGGCAAGCTTGTGGATTACCTGCGCACCGGCCACGCAAGCACTTGATCCGACACGGTTTACCGCCGCGCGACAAGGATGCGGCAGCGCGCATCGACGCCAGCCCGGCGTGGCCGCTTCACTGCCCGTAATCGAGCTTGGGATACCAGTCGCCGCCGCGGCCGGCCGACGTCATGTCGAGCACGGTCCAGATCGGCATCAGGTCGGGCGCGCCGCGCGGATCCTGGCCGGGATCCGACATCTCGCCGCTCATCTCGCCGCCGTAGAAATGCCGGATCGTGCCGTCGCGCCGCGTGAAGACGTTGAGCGCGGGGATATCGCTGTCGCCCTCGCCGATCGCGTGGTAGTCGCGGCTGTATTCGCCCGACAGATCCGTGTAGAGCCGCAGGTCGCGCCAGCCGCGCTCGCGCCGGAACGCGTCGAGACGTGCCCAGGGCGCGCGCGCCACCGCGACCAGCGAGACGCGCTGCCCGATATCGCGCGCCTCGCCGTTCCAGGCGCCCAGCAGCGAGGTGCACATCGGGCAGGGCCGCTGCCAGGTCGGGCCGAACATGTAGCTGTAGACCACCAGCGTGTCGTGCCGCCCGAACAGCTCGGCGAAGCTGCTGCCGCCGGCCTCGCCCTCGAAGCGGTAATCGCGCGTCACCGCGCCGCCGGGCGGCAGCGCGCGACGCTGCTCGGCCACCCGCTCGATCCGGCGGCGCAGCTCGATCTCCTCGGCCAGCAGGGCGTTGCGCGCCTCGCGATAGGCCGCGCTCTCGTTCGGGTAGCTGCAGCGGTTGAGAGCCGCCAGTTCGGCGGCGGGGATCAGCGGCTGGCTCGGGTTCATGCTCGTCTCCTTGGCAATCGTGGATCGCGGGGGCGGCGAGAGCGGCAGGCAGTTGGCCCGGGCTTCGGGCCGCCGCCGTGTGCCGCATGGCCGCCGCGCGGGATTCAATCGGCGTCGGGCGCGCCGAGCGGGAACAGCTTGCGATAGGGCCGCGCCTCGTCCACCGCGCGCGCGAACGAGGGCCGCGCCAGCAGCCGCTCGCGGTAGGCGATCACGTGGCGGAAGCCGCGGTCGATGCGGTGCGTCCAGTCGGCATAGAACAGGAAGGGCGCGGCGCCGCAGTCGGCGAGGCTGAAGCCCTCGCCGGCCGCCCAGCTTCGCTGCGCCATGTGGCCGTCAAGCCAGGCATAGGCGGTCTCGAGCTGCGCGCGCGCCTCAGCCACACCATAGGCATCGCGCTCGCCTTCGGGCCGCAGGGCATTGGCGACGATGCGCTGGGCCGGCGTGGACAGGTAGTTGTCGAAGAAGCGGTCGAGCGCGCGCACCTCGAGCGCGGCCACCGGATCGGCCGGCAGCAGCCTCACCGGGCCCGGATGATGGAGCCCCAGGTGCTCGATGATGATGGTGGCCTCGGCCACGCTGCGCCCGGCGTCGACCAGCAGCGGCATCCGCTTCAGCGGCCAGCGCGCGGCGAACTCGGCGTAATGCCCGGGATGCTCGCCCGACAGTTCGCGCAGGCTGAACGGAGTGGCGTTCTCGTAGAGCGCGATCAGCACCTTCTGGCAATACGAGGAAAAGGGATGCGCGTAGAGCGTCAATGACATCGCGACTTCCTCCTGGGAATCGACGACAACGGATGGAAAAACGGCAACGCGCGGCAAATACGGCAAATACGGCAAACGCGGCGAGCGGCACCCGGCGACACGGCAAGGCAGCCCGGCACTCGCGCCGCCACCTGGCCACTAGCCATCGCGCCGCCGCGCTTCAGGCGCCGACGCTCAGGACGGCTGGCGCACGCACTGCTCCATGCCCTCGCGGATCTGCTCGGGCGTGAGGTCCTGGCGATGGGTGGCGACCGACCAGCGATGGCCGAAGGGATCCTCCACCTGGCCGTAGCGATCGCCCCAGAACATGTCGGCGGGCGGCATGACCAGCTTCGCGCCGGCCTCGACCGCGCGCGCCACCACCGCGTCGGCGTCCTCCACGTAGAGATGCAGGATCACCGGCGAGCCCTTCAGCGCCCGCGGGCCGAGCGCGCCGCAGCCGGCCATCTCGTCGACCAGCATCAGCGTCGAATCGCCGATGCGCACGGCCGCGTGCATCAGCTTGCCGTCGGGCCCCGGCAGGCGCGTCAGCTCGGTGGCGCCGAACGCGGCGCCATAGAACGCGATCGCATCGGCCGCGCCGTTGCAGATCAGGTGGGGGGTGAGGGTATGCATGCCTTCGGGGATCGGTTTCACGGCGGCGGACATGATGTCGGCTCCTTGGGTGGGTGCGTCGGCGACGCGTCGGGGCGAGCGGCGCGTTCGGCGCGCTCTCCTTCCCACGACGCGCGACGGCGGCCGGAATCGACATCGCGGCGAAAAAATTTCCAGCCGCGCCAACGAGGCTTCGCCGGGACAAATCCGACGAAGCCCGAGTTATCCACAGTTTTTGTTGGCAAACCTGTGGATATCACTGAAAGCCAATCGCCAAGCCCTTGATCGGAATGATTTTTTTTCGTCGATACCTGGGACGCCCAGCAAAGCGACAAACGCAGGCAGTGCTTGTCAACACGGGAGGTGGGCAAGCTTGTGGATATCGGCCTGACAGCGCGCCGAAGTGCTTGATCCCGCGGCATTTTTTTAGCGTGCCCGATTAGCGGGCAGGGCCGCCGGGCGGCGGCCCCGGTCCGGACGCGATGCCCGCTCGATGCCGCTCAGGGCCGCTCGGGCGCGGCCATCAGCTCGTTGACCTTGTCGCGCAGCGCCTCGTAGCCGGAGCGCGCGTGCTCGGGCAGGTCCGGGTCGCCGATCAGCGCGCCGAGCGTCTCGACCAGGCTGAAGGCGAGCCCCTTGGCGGCGCCCGTCGCGATCGACTGCGACCTGACCGAATCCTGCAGATGGCCGACCGCCGCCTCCATCTGCTCGAGTTGCGATTGGCGGCCCTCGTCGGGCGTGGGTTGCTGGCTCATGATCTCGCTCTCCTGTACTGCTGCGAGGCGGTGCCGGCGGCACTGCCTCGCGTTCCCGCCGGCCAGCCGGCCGGCGCCGATGCGGCGGGCGCCGCGCCGGCTCGGCACCGGC
>NZ_VWWC01000094.1:0-29409 GCF_011753175.1 Burkholderia sp. Cy-637
TCCAGCATCTGGCCGGGATGAAGGACTCGAAGGTGATCGTGGCGATCAACAAGGACGAGGAAGCGCCGATCTTCAGCGTGGCCGACTACGGCATCGTCGGCGACCTGTTCACGGTGGTGCCGGAGCTCGCCGATGCGCTCTGAGATCGACACCTTCCCGCGGCCGCCGCAAGCCGGCACGCGCGACGAGGCGGGCGCGGCGGCCGTGCCGGCGCAGTCCTACCTGTTCGTGCCCGGCAATCGTCCCGAGCGTTTCGAGCGCGCGCTGGCCAGCGGTGCGGACGCGGTGATCGTCGATCTGGAAGACGCCGTGGAGCCCGCCGCCAAGCAGGCCGCGCGCGAGCAACTGGCCGGCTGGGTGTCGCGCGGCCGGCCGGTGCTGGTGCGCATCAACGCTCGCGGCACGCCCTGGTTCGAGCAGGATGCCCAGCTCGGCGCGCTGGACGGCGTGGCCGGCATCGTGCTGCCGAAGGCGGAAACGGCGCAGGACGTGACGGCCACGATCGCGCTGGCGCGGCGGCGCGTGCCGGTCTACCCGCTCGTGGAGAGCGCGCTGGGCATGTGGAATGCCATCGAGATCGCGCGGGCGCCGTATGCCAGGCGGCTGATGTTCGGCACGCTCGATTTCATTGCCGAGATGGGCATGAGCGACGACGGTGTGCCGCTCAATCCGTATCGCGCGCAACTCGCGCTGGCGTCGCGCGTGGCCGGCATCGAGCCGCCCGTGGACGGCGTGACGCCCGACGTGCACGACCTGGCGCGCATCGAGCGCGATGCGGCGAACGGCAAGCTGCATGGCTTCGGCGCCAAGCTCTGCATTCATCCGAAGCAGATCGAGGCGGTGCATCGCTGCTACCGGCCCGCCGAGCAGGAGATCGACTGGGCGCGGCGCGTGATCGAGGCGGCGCGCGAGGCCGGCGGCGCCGCCGTGATGCTCGACGGCCGGATGGTGGATCGGCCGGTGGTGCTGCGTGCCGAACGGATCCTCGCGCTGCACGCGGCAACGGCAGTTTCGGCGAGCGGGTCGTCGGCCTGATCGCGGGGTGCCGGCGAGCTCGTGAGCGGCTCGCCGGCACCCGGGCCATCGACGATGGATGGCCCGGGAGTACGACCCGGCCGGCGAGGTATAGTGGCGCTTTCCCTCGTCGGAAATCATCCCCATGCTGACCTATGCCATTCAAAAAACCGGCTACGACTACGCGCAGCTGGACTCACAAGGCAATACGGATTTCGACGGATTCATCGAGGCACTCGAGCGCTTCCCCTGGAGCGAGCAACTGGCGCGCTGGAACGAGGTGCAGGACGGGCCGCTGCCGGCCATGGTGCTGAGCAACGATGCGGACCGGCGCGAGCTGTGGGTCAGCGCGCTGGGCGCCGGGCTGGCCGACAGCTTCCAGCTCAATGCGGTGGCGATGCGGGAGAAGAAAGCCTTGTTCGGCCTGGGCAAGCCGAAGCTGGATCGCGAGGTCACGAGCTTCGAGGTCTATGCGCGGGCCGATGTCGATCGGCTGTGCCGATTGTTTTGCAATGCACAATATGCCGACCTGGATCGGGAAGTGGCGAAGCTCGCCGAACTCGATCGTGAAGCGGATGACGATCGCTAGCAGGGCGGATCCGGCATGATTCGAAACGAAGACGGCCCGACATCGCGTCGGGCCGTCCTTTTTCCAAGCTCGTGCGCTCAGCGCCCGTCCGCGGCGCCGGCCACCGCCGCGGCCTGCGCGGCACTGCCATCCGCCGCGTCGCCCGGCGCGATGTCCTCCAGCGCTTGCCGGCTGGTCTCGACGCGCAGCACCACGATCGCCACGCACAGCACCACCAGCACCAGGCTGACCATCGAGATCACGCCCGACACGCCGAAGCGCTGATAGAGCAGCAGGGCGAGGTAGGGCGTCACGATCGAGGAGGCGCGCCCGGCAGTGCCCGCAACGCCGGTGCCGCGCAAGCGCACCTCGGTGGGGAACAGCTCGGGGATATAGCCGAACAGCCCGAGCGTGGTGATCGTGTAGAGCGCGCTGACCAGCCCGAAGCCGACCACCACGATCGCGGTGGCGTCGCGCAGCGTTACGTAGATCCAGCCCAGCGCGATGCTGATCAGCGAAGCCACCACGATGCTGCGCGCGCGGCCCCAGCGGTCGGCCACCACGTAGCCGATCAGGCCGCCCACCGGCGAGCCGATCGACATGAAGAACACGAAGCCGAGCGATTTCACCACCGACAGGCCCTCGGCGACGAAGAAGGTCGGCAGCCAGGCGACGAAGCCGTACAGGCCGACGTTGACGCCGATCGCGGTGAGCGCGGCCACCAGCAGGCGAGCGCGCATGTCCGGCGCGAACAGCCGAGAGATCGGCACCTTGCCGACGTTCAGGCTGACGGCGCGCTCGACCGGCGGCAGCTCGCCATGTTGCGCGCGCACCTGTTGCTCGATCGAGGCCAGCGTCGCCTCGGCCTCGTCGAGCCGGCCGACCGATTCGAGCCAGCGCGGCGATTCCGGCATGCGCTTGCGCAGGAACCAGACCACCAGCGCACCGATGCCGGCCAGCGCGAACATGTAGCGCCAGCCGAGGTGGGGGATGATCCAGTAGCCGGCCGCGAGCGCCGCGAACAGGCCGCTGTTGGTGATCACGGCCAGCAACGAGACCCACTTGCCGCGCGTGGCCGGCGGCACGAATTCGGCCAGCGTGCCGGCCGCCACCACCAGTTCCGCGCCCAGGCCGATGCCCATCACCAGGCGCAACACGATCAGCCACTCGATGTTCGGCGCGAAGCAGGCCGCCAGCGAGGCGAGCCCGAACACGGCCAGGTTGAGCTGGTACGAATAGCGCCGGCCGAGCCGGTCGCCCAGGTAGCCGGCCGCGAAGGCGCCGATCATCATGCCGATGAAGGTCGAGGACACGAAGATCGCGCCGTGGCGCAGGTCGGTGAAGCCTTCCTTGACCATCGAGGCCACCGCGCCGTTGGCGAGGTAGATGTCGAAGGCGTCGAGGAAGGCGCCGCCGGCGATCAGGCCGAGGATCTTCCAGTGAAAGCGCGATATCGGCAGGCGGTCGAGCCGGCCGGCGGCGTTGATGGTGCGGGTCATCGAGGGTGTCTCCGTTGTTGCGCCCCGGCTCGCCGGGGCGGGCGGGGCGTCGTCTTGTCGTTGATTGGTGATCCGTTCGCTGGATCGGACGGGCGCCGTCGCTAGACGGCGCCCGAGCCATGCAGCCGTGCGATGCCCGCCGCGTCGTAGCCGAGCTCGGCGAGGATCGCGTCGGTGTGTTCGCCGAGCGCCGGCACCGGGTCCATGCGCGGCGCGTCGGCGGCGCTCAGGCCCGGCGGCAGCAGCGCCGGGATCTCGCCGGCCGGCGTGCCGACCATCGTCCAGCGCTGGCGCGCGGCGAGCTGCGCGTGCTGCCAGACCGCCTGCATGTCATTCATCTGCGCATTGGCGATGCGCGCCGCGTCGAGCCGGTCGAGCACCTCGCGCGCGCTCAGCGGCGCGAAGGCCTGCTCGATCAGCGCGCTCAGTTCGGCGCGATTCGCCACGCGCCGGCTGTTCGAGCTGAAGCGCGCGTCCTCGGCCAGCGCGGGCTGGCGGATCACGCTCTCGCAGAAGCTCTGCCATTCGCGCTCGTTCTGCAGCCCGAGGATCACCGTGTTGCCGTCGCCGGCGCGGAACGGTCCATAGGGAAAGATCGTCGCGTGCGAGGCGCCGGCGCGCTGCGGCGGGCTCTGGCCGTCGAAGGCGTAGTAGAGCGGATAGCTCATCCATTCCACCGTGCTCTCCAGCATCGACACGTCGATGTGCCGGCCGCGGCCGGTCCTGCCGCGCGCGAGCAGCGCCGCGAGGATGTTCGAGTAGGCGTACATGCCGGCGGCGATGTCGGACACCGAGCAGCCGGCCTTGGCGGGCTGCTCCGGCGAGCCCGTCACCGACAGGAAGCCGGCCTCGCTCTGGATCAGCAGGTCGTAGGCCTTGCGGTCGCGATAGGGGCCGTCCAGGCCGTAGCCGGAGATATCGCAGACGATCAGGCCGGGGTAGCGCTCGCCCAGGCTCGCGTAGTCGAGCCCGAGCCGCTGCGTGGCGCCGGGCGCGAGGTTCTGCACGAACACGTCGGCCTCGGCCAGCAGCCGGTGCACCACCTCGATCGCTTCGGGCTGCTTGACGTCGAGCGTCAGGCTTTCCTTGGAGCGATTGGTCCAGACGAAGTGCGAGGCCAGGCCCTTGACGCGCTCGTCGTAGCCGCGCGCGAAATCGCCGACGCCGGGCCGCTCGATCTTGATCACGCGCGCGCCGAGATCGGCGAGCTGGCGCGTGCAGAACGGCGCGGCGATCGCATGCTCGAAGGTGACGACGCGAATGCCTTCCAGTGGCAGCATGACAGGCTCTCCCTCAGAACGAGCGCGGCAGGCCGAGGATGTGCTCGGCCACGTAGGACAGGATCAGGTTGGTCGAGATCGGCGCGACCTGGTAGAGCCGCGTCTCGCGGAACTTGCGCTCGACGTCGTATTCGCAGGCGAAACCGAAGCCGCCGTGGAATTGCAGGCAGGCATTGGCGGCTTCCCAGGAGGCGTCGGCGGCCAGCAGCTTGGCCATGTTGGCCTGGGCGCCGCAAGGCGCGTGGGCGTCGAAGCGGCGGGCGGCCTCGAAGCGCATCAGGCTGGCGGCCTCGACGTTGATGTAGGAGCGCGCGATCGGGAACTGCACGCCCTGGTTCTGGCCGATCGGGCGGCCGAACACCACGCGGTCCTTGGCGTATTGCGAGACCTTGTCGACGAACCAGTAGCCGTCGCCGATGCACTCGGCCGCGATCAGGGTGCGCTCCGCGTTCAGGCCGTCGAGGATGTAGCGGAAGCCCTGGCCTTCCTCGCCGATCAGGTTCTCGGCGGGGATCTCGAGATTGTCGAAGAACAGCTCGTTGGTCTCGTGGTTGACCATGTTCGGGATCGGCTGCACCGTCATGCCCCGGCCGATCGCCTCGTGCAGGTCGACGATGAAGATCGACATGCCCTCGCTCTTCTTGCTGACCTCGGCCAGCGGCGTGGTGCGCGCCAGCAGGATCATCAGGTCCGAATGCTGGACGCGCGAGATCCACACCTTCTGGCCGTTCACCACGTAGCGGTCGCCGCGGCGCACGGCGGTGGTCTTGATCTTCGTGGTATCGGTGCCGGTGGTGGGCTCGGTCACGCCCATCGACTGCAGGCGCAGCTCGCCCGAGGCGATCTTCGGCAGGTAGCGGTCCTTCTGCGCGGCCGAGCCGTGGCGCAGCAGGGTGCCCATGTTGTACATCTGGCCGTGGCAGGCACCCGAGTTGCCGCCGTTGCGGTTGATCTCCTCCATGATCACCGAGGCTTCGGTCAGGCCGAGCCCGGAGCCGCCGTATTCCTGCGGGATCAGGGCGGCCAGCCAGCCGGCCTTGGTCAGCGCGTCGACGAATTCGGCGGGGTAGGCGCGTGCCTCGTCGATCTTGCGGAAGTACTCGGCGGGAAACTGGCCGCACAAGTCGCGGATGGCGTCGCGGATGTCCTGGAAGGCGTCGGTGGTGGCGTTCATCGATTGAGTGAGTTCTTGAGGGCGGAAAACAGGCTGGGGATTTCGATGCGAGGCGCCGCTCAGGCGAGCGTCGCGCTGGCCGACATGGTCAGCCAGCCCTCGTGGTCCCTGGCCCAGAGTTCGAGCGTGCGGCCGTCCTCGGCGCGGCGCCCGCAGACGGTGAAGGGCTGGCCGGCGAAGGTCGGGCGCAGCGCCTTGTAGCGGTACTCGCGCACCACGGCATCGGGCGCGAAGCGGGCCGCCGCGTCAAGCAGCAGGGTGGCGATCAGCGGGCCGTGCACGACCAGGTCGGGATAAGCCTCGACCCCGCGCGCGTAGTCGCGGTCGTAGTGGATCCGGTGGCCGTTGAAGGTCAGCGCCGAGTAGCGGAACAGCAGCGCTTCGGAGGGCGAAATACTGCGCTCCCAGTCGGGGTTCCCGGGCGCGGCGAGCGGCGCCGGCATCGGCTGCGCCTCGCCGGGGCGCGCGGCCTCGCGATAGACGATGTCCTGTTCCTCGCGGATTGCCGGCGCGGCGCTGCCGGCCACGCGGATCTCATGCAGCACCGTGACGAAGGCCAGGTGCCCGCTGCGGCCCGATTTCCGCTCGATCGACAGCACCCGCGATTCGCGCGAGGCCTCGGCGCCGATCGGCAGCGGCGCGGCGAACCGGAGCCGCCCGCCGGCCGCCATCCGGCGCGGCAGGCCGAGATCGGGCAGGAAACCGCCGGTGGCGGCATGGCCGTCCGCGCCCAACGCGGCTTGCGGCGCGACCGACCAGAAATAGAGCCAGTGCCAGAGCGGCGGCAGCGGATCGCCAGGGGCGGGGCGCATGTCGAGATCGAGCGTGGCCGCCAGCGCGGCGGCCGGCGCGGCCGCGATGCGATCGCTGGCGGTCTGGATGGGGTGATCGGCGGCGTTCGGCGTGGCGCAATGATCGGGTGACATCGTGGGTCGTCTCCTGCTGGGCTTCTGCCGGGACGCGGCGAGCGCATCCGGCTTCGAATGCAAGGACTGTAGAAGAATGCGGCGGGCACCGGAAATACCGATTGAATGTGCCGGGCATAGGGGTATCCTATGACCGCTTCCGCCTCCCGCATCGCACCATGGACATCCGCCAGCTTCGCTACTTCGTCAACATCGTCGACTACGGCAGCCTCGGCAAGGCCGCCGAGATGCTCTACGTGGCGCAGCCCTCGCTGAGCCAGCAGATCGCCAAACTGGAAGACGACCTGGGCGTGCAGTTGCTGGTCAGGAGTCCGCAAGGCGTGAAGCCGACCGCCGCCGGGCAGGCGCTCTATCGGCATGGCCGGCTGGTGCTGCACCAGATGGAGCAGTTGCGGCAGGAGGTGCGCGAGGGCGTGGGTGCCGAATCCGGCACGGTCGCGATCGGCTTTCCCACCACCATGTCGGCGATCCTCGCGATGCCGGTGTTCGAACGCGTGCGCGCGCGTTATCCCGGCATCCGGCTGCAGTTCTTCGAGAGCATGAGCGGCTACCTGAACGAGCTGCTCGCCAACGGCCGGCTCGACCTAGCGATCCTGTTCCGCGATACCAATACGCCGGGCATCTCCACCGTGCCGCTGTTCGACGAGGAGCTGTGCCTGATGGGCGAGCCCGAAGGCGTGTCGGCGCGCGCGCGCAACTGCACGCTGGCTTCGCTGGCCGGCGTGCCGATGGTGGCGCCCGGCGCCTCGAACGGGCTGCGCGTGCTGCTCGAGCGGACCTTCGCGCGCGAGCAGGTGCCGCTCAACATCATCGCCGAGGTCGATTCGCTGCCGACCCTGCTGGCGATCGCCCAATCGGGCGCGGCCTGCACCATCCTGCCCTCCGTGTCGGTGGCTTCGCGCGCGGCGGCCGACCGCCCCAAAATGCGCCGCATCGTCGACCCGGTGATCCGCCGGCCCGGCAGCTTGTGCTGGCCGAATGCGCTGCCGGTCAGCTCGGCCTCGCTGGCGGTGCGCCATGTGATCGGCGAGCTGGTGGTCGAGTTGTGCGAGAGCGGGCGGTGGACCGGGATCGAGCTGCGCGAGCCGCCGGCGCGCCCGGCCGCGGTTTGAGCTTGCTGGTGGCGCTGCCCGGGGCCCTGACGAGACGTGGCCGGCCCTGTTGCTAGAATGGCGCCACACGATAACGACCCGCCCGCCACCGTATGCCATCTTCCCGACCCGCCGCCGCCGGCACGGAGCCGGACAGCGGGCGCCGCACGCCCGAAGCGTTGCTGGCGGATATCTCGGCGCAATTCGCCTCGCTCAGCAAGCAACTGAAACTGATCGCCCGCCATGTCGAGGCGCATCCGGGACGCGTCGGCCTGCAGGGCGTGCAGGAAGTGGCCGACGATTGCGGCGTGCAGCCCTCCGCGGTGGTGCGCTTCGCCAAGCATTTCGGCTTCTCGGGTTTCTCCGAGATGCAGCGCCTGTTCCGCGACGCGATGGTGCGGCGCGTGGCGCCCGACCTGAGCTACCAGTCGCGGATTCGCGGCATCATCGAGCGCGGCGGGCGTCGCAAGACCAGCGAACTCGCCGGCGAATTCCTCGAGGACAGCATCGCCGGCATGCAGCAACTGGCGGCCTCGCTCGACGCGGCCGCCTTCGATCGTGCCGTCGACCTGCTGGCCGCCACCGATGCGATCTGGCTGGCCGGCGTGCGCCGCTCGTTCCCGGTGGTGGCCTACCTCGACTACGCGCTGCAGCACACCGGCAAGCGCATCCAGCTCGTCTCCGGGCTCGGCGGCATGCAGGCGGGGCAGTTGCGTTCGCTGCGCGAGGGCGACGTGCTGTTGGCCGTGTCGTTCGCGCCGTATGCGCAGGAGACGCAGAAGATCGTCGAGGACGCCTTGCAGCGCGGCGCGAAGCTGATCGCGATCACCGACAGCCGGCTCAACGCGCTGGCCAGCGGCGCCGACGTGGCCCTGCTGCTGCAGGAATCGGATACCTTCGGCTTCCGCTCGCTGACCAGCACCATGGGGCTCGCGCAGAGCCTGTTCATCGCGCTGGCTTACCGGCTCGAACTCGCCTACGAACCGGCTTCGGCGATTCAGAAGGATTGATCGGGAGCGATGGACCCGAGACGAATCGGCTGGCTCCAATCAGAATAAATTACACGGCACGATTTATAACTTTCAATTGTTTCGGTATTAATTGCGAGCAGTCGGATCGATTATCCGATCCGGAAACGTTAACTCGTGTGTGCCGGGCCGAGACGACGCGCCAATGCCGATTCGCCCGGTTACAATCGTCAGTCGATTGAGCAGACGCTTTCCGAGAGCGCTGAAATAAGAAGAAGGGCGAACCACCATGAACGTGCAGGATATCGCGGGGGCGATGCAGGCCGGCGTGATTCAACAGGACCGGCTCGTAAAACTCGATACACCGCTTGGGGCTGACAAACTGGTCGTGCAACGCGTGATCGGGCGTTCGACGCTCGGGCGCGACTACGGCTTTACGCTGGACGTGGTGTCGTCGGACGACGATATCGCCTTGAAGAGCCTGATCGCGCAATCGGTCACGCTGTGGATCCAGCAGGCCGACGCGAGTTACCGACCGATCCAGGGACACGTGTTCACCGCGCGCCGGCTCGGCGCCGACGGCGGCCTCACCACGTATCAGCTGGGCGTGCGCGCCTGGCTGCACATGCTGCATTTCCGGCGCGACCAGAAGATCTGGATCGACAAGAGCGCCGACGCGATCGTCACCGATATCTTCAACACCCATCCCGAGGCGCAGGGCCGGTTCCGCTTCGCGCTCTCGCAGCCGCTCGCTAACCGCTCCTACACGCGGCAGAGCGAGACCGACTGGAACTTCGTGCATCGCCTGTTCGAGAACGAGGGCCTTTACGGCTACTGGGAGCAGGGTGCCGACGGCAAGTCGCACACGCTGGTGGTGACCGATACGATCACCTCGCTGCCCGAACTGGCGCCGAAGGCCGTCAACTTCGCGCGCCTCGCGACCGGCGCCGAAACCGATGCGCTGACGCAATGGTCGGGCACGCGGACCCTGCAGAGCGCGACCCTGACCACGCGCAGCTTCGACTACAAGAATCCCGCCGCGCCCGCCAATCCCAAGGGCACGCTGACGCCGACCATGGGCAACCAGGGCGCGCTGCCCGACCAGCTCGAAGTCTACGAATACACGGGCGCCTATACCTTCGGCGACCAGCAGCATGGCGACAGGCTCTCGCAGATCCGCATGGAGGAATGGGAGTCGCGCGCCAAGCGCTTCCACGGCGGCGGTGCCGCTCGTGCGCTCGATGCGGGGCGCCGCTTCACGCTGGCCAATCATCCTGTGCATGACGGCGATCCCGCCTCGCAACGCGAGTTCGCCACCATCGAGGTGGCCTGGTGGATCGAGAACAACACGCCGGTGACGGGCGCGGCGCATTTCCCGCACAGCCTCGAGGCCGAACTCGCGCAGGTGCGCGCGGCCGAGCGCGGCGCGGCGGGGCAGCTCGCGCATGCCGACGGCTCGGTCGGTTTCTTTCGCGTCGAGGTCGAGGCGCAGCGCACCAACGTGCCGTATCGCAGCCCGCTCGAACATCGCAAGCCCGAGATGCACCTGGAGACCGCGATCGTGGTCGGGCCCGATGACGAGGAGGTCTACACCGACGAGCTGAACCGGATCCGCGTGCAGTTCGTCTGGGATCGCGTGAATCCCGCCGACCAGGGTGCCTCGACCTGGGTGCGCGTGGTGCAGTCCGATACCGGCGGCGGTTATGGCGGCGTGCATCCGCCGCGCATCGGCGAGGAAGTGCTGATCGACCACATCGGCGGCGATTGCGACCGGCCGCTGGCCGTGGCGCGCGTCTACAACGGCCAGGCCACGCCGCAATGGCACAGCAACGGCATCCTGTCGGGATACCGCTCGAAGGAGTATTCGGGCAGCGGCTACAACCAGATGGTGCTGGACGACGCGACCGGCCAGAACCGCGTGCAACTGATGAGCAGCAGCGCCAACAGCCTGCTGCACCTGGGCTACCTGATCGACCATGGCGGCAACTCGCGCGGTGCCTATCTCGGCAGCGGTTTCGACCTGCGCACCGACGATTACGGCGCGGTGCGCGCGAGCCAGGGCCTGTATGTCAGCACGCATCCGAAGGGCAGCAGCAGCCAGCCGCTCGACGTGCAGGAGACGCAGCAGCAACTGGTGAGCGCCGAGAGCCTGGTCGAATCGCTGTCGGAGGCGAGCGTCCAGCACCAGGCCGAGAGCCTGCAGGACGGGCACGACGCGATGCGCGAGCTGACCGACGCCACGCAGAACAGCGTGAGCGGCGCCGGCGCCTCGGGCGGCAACACCGCCGGCGGCGGCACCGGCAATGCCAACGCGTTCAAGCAGCCGGTGATGGTGTTCGGCAGCCCGGCCGGCATCGGCCTGTCCTCGCAGCAATCCGCGCATCTGGCCGCGACCCGGCATGTCAACCTGGTGAGCGGCCAGAGCACCCACGTGGTGGCCGGCAAGTCGCTGATCGCGAGCATCGGCGAGAAGCTGAGCCTGTTCGTGCAGAACGCCGGCATGAAGCTGTTCGCGGCCAAGGGCAAGGTGGAGATCCAGGCGCAGGACGACAACGTCGAGTTGACCGCGCAGAAGACCGTCAAGATCCTGTCGGCCACCGACAGGATCGAGCTGGCCGCCGACCAGGGAATCCTGCTGACCAGCGGCGGCGGCTATATCCGCATCGCGGGCGGCAACATCGAGATCCATACGCCGGGCAAGGTCGATGTGAAGGGGGCTTCGCACGTCTTCGCCGGGCCGGCCAGCATGGGTTATCCGCTGCCCTCGGCGCGGCCCGACCAGCCTGGGCAGCTCGAGCTGTTGCATCAATATGCGAACGGCTCGGCCGTGAAGGGCGGTTTGTTCTCCGTGCTCGATGCGAATGGCGGCGTGCTGCGCCAGGGCGCGCTCGATGCGAGCGGCAAGGCGGTGGTCAGCGGGCTGCCGCCGGGTGTGGTGCAGGTGGTGTTCGGCAAGGACCCGCGTTCGCAGGGCGACAAGGCCAGCGAGTTCACGCTGCCGACCTGGCCGTCGGCCGAGGATGCCTCGGCGGCCGGCGCGAGCGCCACCGCGCAATCGCAGCTCGGTTCGCTGCTGCCTTCGGCGAGTTCGATGGCGTCCCTGGCATCGGTCGCGAAGGCGGCCGGTTCGGTGGCGGGGGTGGCCGGCGCCGCGTCGGCCGGCGGCATCGGCGGCGCGCTGGGCGCGGCCGGCTCGCTCGCTTCGGGCGGGCTGGGTGGTTTGGGCGGCTTGGCCGGCGCGGCGGGAGGCGCCGGTGGTGCCGGCGGTGCGTTGAGTAGCGTCGCGGGGCTGGCGGGATCGGCGATGTCGGGCGGTGCCTCGGGGTTGACCGGCGCTCTCGCTTCGAAGGGGCTGGGGGCAGCGCAGCAGGCCTTGACGGGCGCCTTGCCCGCGGGGGCACAGGGCGCGCTCGCGCAGGCCGGCGCGCTGAAGTCGACCGCGCAGCAACTCGGTGGACTCGCGCAGGGCGCGCGCGGCGCGGCCGCCGCCTTGAAATGGGTCTGACACGCGCCTGATCGTGCACCTCGCCATTCCGATAAAAGCATCCATAGAACGACTCGACCATGACTGATTCGGCCACCATCCAACCGAAGCCGACCGATGTTTTCGTCTCGCCGCTCAGCGATTTCCATCCGGTGGACATCGACGCGAACCTCAAGGACCTGAACAAGTGGCTGATCGACATCAGCGGCGGGCTGGTCACGCTCGAGCGCGTGGAGACGGTGGCGCGCAACATGCCCGTCATCGCGAACATCTTCGCGGCCGTGGACCTGATCTCCGATATCCGCGCGATGCTCAACCATGGCGACCGGCCGATCGACCTGTTCGACTGGTTGAACCTCGGGCTCGACGTGATCGGCATCATCCCGATTCCGGCGGGCACCGCGCAGGTTCGCATGGGCGCGCGGCCGATGCTCAAGCTGATCCGCGAGGAAGTGGTGAAGAACGGCAAGGCGGCGGGCGAGGCTGCCTTGCAACTGGTGCAGCAGGGCATCATCACGGCCATCGTGTCGAGCCTGCAGGCGCGATATGCCGGTGAGATCGAGACCTTCATCGCCGAGCTGCGCAAGGACCTGGCGGCGGTGCTGAACCGCGCGGCGGATTTCCTCGGCGCGCTGATGAATGGCCTGGCCGACCTGTTCGCGCATGCGGCCGGCAAGCCGCTGGACTACAGCAAGAACGTCGACGCCGCGGAGAAGCATCTGCAGGAGGCGGGGCACAACATCCTCTACAAGCCGGGCGAGACCTTCGGCAGCATCGGCATGCTGTTCCATGACGCGTTCGCGATCGTGGCCAAGGGCACGGTGAATACCGCCACCGCGACGGCCAAGGCGTTCAACTCGGATGCCAGCGCGAAGCTGATGGGGATCGCCGACACGCTTCGGCAGAAGGTTCCGGCCGTGCAGAAGGCCGTGAAGGGGCTGGACGGCAACGAGGTCGGCAAGATCGGCTGGTTGATCCTGGCGGCGGAGGAAGGCGTTCGGCGCTGGCGCAAGGTGAATCCGAAGCCGCAGGAGAAGGGCATTCCCTCGCAGGGAAGCACGAAGGCGGAAGAGGTGCGGGGGCAGGGGGCGAAGGAGACGCTGCGCTCGACGGCCGCCGCGCAGCTTCCCGGTGGTGGCTGCTGCTCGTTGAATGGGCCCGTCAAGACGCCGCCTTCGCGCTCGAAAGGATCGATCGGATTCGCGTTCGGCGACGAGCGGATCGATCACGATGACTTCAGTATCGACGGGCCCCTGCCGATCACCTGGGTGCGTACCTATCGATCGTTCTTCGATGCGAACGATGCTGGCGGCGAACTCGGCCCTCGCTGGATCACGCCGTACACGACGCGCTTCGACGTGCATGCCACCAAGCTGGTCTATCACGATGCCGAAGGGCGCAGCCTCGATTACCCCTTGCTCGATATCGGCGCCGCGCACGACGATCTTGCCGAGAACCTGACGTTGCTGCGTGTCGACGAGCGCTGGCTGACGCTGACGCGAGGGCATGACGTGCTCGAGGCTTACGAGCGTCATGACGATCGCTATCGGATCGCCTTCATCAAGGATCGCGCCGGCAACCAGCAGACGTTCGACTACGACGCCGAGGGGCGCCTGTATCGGCTGATCATGCCGCATGTGCAGGTCGCCTTCAAACTCGATGCGCAAGGGCGCATCGTCGAGATTGTCGAGCATGACGCGCAAGGCGAGCGCGTCGGGCGCCTGGCTGCCTATGAATACGATCGCGAAGGGGATCTGGTCGCGGCCTGCGATCGTTTCGGCAATCGACGCGAGTATCGCTACCGGCATCACCTGCTGACCCGTTATACCGACCGCACCGGCCGCGGCATGAACCTCGAATGGGACGGCACGCACGCCAGGGCGCGTTGCTTGCGCGAGTATCGCGACGACGGCAGCGACGAGGTCACGCTGGCCTGGCATCCGGACTTCCGGATGGTGAGCGTGACGGATGCGCTCGGCAATGTCACGCGTCATTACTACAACCTCAAGGGCTTCACGTTCCGGGTGATCTATCCGGATGGCAGCGAAGAGTGGATGTATCGCGATGGCAATGACAAGCTGGTGCAGTACATCCATCGCGATGGCGGCATCGAGTTCCTCGACTACGACGCGCGAGGCAACTTCGTGCGGCATCGGCGCGTGGACGGCTCGGTCGTCGAGATGGAATACGACGCGAAGGATCAGCTCGTCAAGACGATCGATCCGCATGGATACGCCTGGGCCCAGGCGTTCGACGATGCGGGGAATATCGTTTCCGCCAAGGACCCGCTCGGCCACGAAACGAAGTACGAGTACAACGAGCAGGGCCTGCCGATCACGGTGATCGATGCGAAGGGCGGCGCGAAGTCGATGAGCTACGACGCGGGCGGCAGGTTGCTGGCGTATCGAGATTGTTCGGGGAAGACGACGCAGTGGACGTATGACGCGGCAGGTCGCCTGAGCGCGACCAAGGACGCGGCCGGGACGATGACGACGTTCCAGTACGCGGCGAACGGGCAATTGGAAGAGATTCGTTCGCCGGCTGGTGTCGAGCGTGTTCAGTACGATTCGGAAGGACGCTTGCTGGCGGCGACGGATCCGTTGCAGCGCGTGACGCGATATTCGTATGACACGGCCGGGCGCGTCGCGTCGCGTATCGATCCGCTCGGGCAGCGCCTGGGATATGGCTATGACCGGCTCGGGCGGCTCGTCAGGCTGACCGATGCGAACGACGCGTCCTATACGTTCCGGTATGACCCGGTCGGGCGCTTGCTCGAGGAAGTCGAGTTCGACGGCAAGTCGACGCTCTATAGCTATGACGCGACCAGTGGGCGTCTCGACGCGATCGACGATGCGGGGCGGGTGACGCAGGTTGCACAGGATCGTGCGGGGCGCTTCGCCAAGCGGACCTGCGGCGACGAGGCGGAGAGTTTTGCCTACGACGCGAGCGGGCGGCTGGTGGAGGCGAGCAACCGATACAGCCGGATTCAGCGCTTCTTCGACCCGGTGGGAAACCTGGTGCGCGAGCATCATGCCTATGATGTTTTCGGCGTGAAGCGCAGCTATGTCTGGCATCACGGTTATGACGAGCTGGGGAACCGGATTCGCAGCGTGCGGCCGGACGGGCACACGATCGATTGGTTGATGTATGGCTCTGGGCATGTGCACGGCTTGCTGGTGGATGGCGAGGAGCGGCTGCAACTGGAGCGCGATGATCTGCATCGCGAAGTGAAGCGGACCTTGTCGAGCCGGGTCGTGCAGAGCCTGATGTACGACCCGGCTGGACGGATCGAGCGACAGAGCATCCAGCGCGACAAGGCGCCGGCTGCGTTGAGCATGCGCCGGTATCGATACGATGCCGCCGGGCAGCTGACGCAAATCGAGGACAGCCGGAAGGGGGCGACGGATTATCGGTACGACCCGGTCGGGCGATTGATCGAGGCGATTGCGCCGGGCTTGCGTGAACGGTTTGCGTTCGATCCGGCGAGCAATATCGTGGATCCGGGGCGGCCGGAGAATGCACGGACGCAAGCTGGGTTGACGGCGCGTAGTGAAAGCACCTTGCCAGCTTCGGTGCCGAAGGTGCTCGGTAACCTGCTGCGGGAATATGCCGGGACGCACTTCGATTACGACGCGCAAGGGCATTTGATTCAGAAGCGTTCGCCCGCGGGCACGCAGCGGTATGAGTGGGATGCGTTCGACCGGATGCAGGCTGCGCAGGTCGAAGAGGGTTTGAGACGTAGCGCTTCGAGTTACTACTATGACGCGCTCGGGCGGCGGATTGCCAAGGAGGTCAACGGCGCGCGGACTGTGTTCGGCTGGGATGGGGATACGCTCGCGTATGAATCCGACGAGGCGCGGAGCACGCATTATGTGTATGAGGCGCGGACCTTCGTGCCGATGGCGCAGTACGTGACGGCGCCGGTCGAAGGGATCGAGACGCCGGTTGTGCGCGAGGGGGATCGGTATCGGCCGGAGGATGATCCGCTGCAGCGGGTGCCGGCGGCGCAGGGCGATGCGCGGGTGATGTTCTATTACTGCGACCAGATCGGCACGCCGTTGATGATGACGGATGAGGCTGGTGAGGTGGTTTGGGAGGCGGTGTACAAGGCCTGGGGCGAGACGCGGGAGGTGATCGAGCGGGCTTCGGCTGCGGCGGGGGGCGCGGTGGCGAGGAACGCGCTGCGGTTCCAGGGGCAGCAGGTGGATGATGAGACGGGGCTGCATTACAACCGGCATCGGTATTACGATCCTGTGTCGGGCAGGTTTACGTCACGCGATCCGATCAAGCTTGCGGGCGGTAGCAATATATACCAGTACGCACCAAATTCGATTCAGTGGATTGATCCGCTTGGACTGACAGCGTGCCCTTGCCCTGACGACTGCGAGAAAGTTCTCGCGGACGAAGGAGTCTTGACCGGAAGGCATGGAGATCTGAGAAAGATCGGTGGTCAACAAGATTCTCACCACATTTACCAAGATGCTGCAGTGAATAGCCTGCCAAACTACGACTACAACGATGCGCCTGCAATTAGCTTGCAAGGTCGGAACGCCGACGGTACAACTCGAGGAACACCTCACTATCGTGCGAACCGGACCCAGGACAACGCGTCTCTTGCCGGCACCCTAGGAAGCGAAACTGTAGTGGCCTTCAACTCATTGAAGGCCGCGGGGCTTAGTTCCAAAGCAGCTAAATGTGCGGTTTTACGCGCGCGGGGCTATTTCTCCGGAATCGGTGCAAATGCCGGATCTGGAACCAATACACCATCGAAACGAATGAGGTTGAAATGAATTCATCGCTGAATAATCGAGTATATAAGGAAATCTCTGAATTTCTTGATGCAGTGAACTCGATGGACAAAGAGTTGCTGAAGTCAAGGTTTAATGTAAGTGAACCAATTCTTGAAGAGATATGCGAATCTCTTGAGGATTATTTTGGAGAAAAATCCTCTGTCGGTTTGGCGCCGATCGAAAAAGCGTTTTCCGGAAAGAAAGATTCGAGGCCATATATTGACATTTTCGAGATGGACGGCGATAAATCGTGGGGGGCGGAGTGCGTGCTATGGGTAGGCGGCAAAGCTACGGAGCCTATTTTGCACGTTGAGCTACTCGGGACGAACGATGGTCTGAACTTGAAGTACAAATATATCGGATCGTAGGGAAGTGCTGAAATTTATGTGATTAAAGGGGCGATATGATGTCGGCGGGTAGCGCTATGGCTGACTTGTTGTTATTTCCATTTTCGTCTTCAGGTTCGCGATTCGGCTGGTAGGAAGTTTTGACATCTATTGGCGCGCTCCTTATTTGGTCGAGTCAATCGACCCATTGGAGATGTGGCCTGGAATGCGGAGAAAAATGAAAAACTCTTTCAACAGCAGGAAACGGGGAATTGGAAGAGATTTGTTCATCGTCTGGTGTCAAGCGTATTGAGTCCGATTCGGAGGGGCAGTTGCTTGCGGCGACGGATCCGCTGCAGCGCGTGACGCGATATTTGTCTGACACGACTGGACGTGTTGCCTCACGTATTGATCTGCTCGAGTAGCGTCTGGGATACAGCTATGACCGACTCGGGCGGCTTGTCCGGTTGAGCGATGCGAATGACGCGTCCTATACGTTCCGGTACGACCCGGTCGGGCGATCGATCGAGGCGATTGCGCCGGGCCTGCGTGAACGGTTTGCGTTCGATCCGGCGAGCAATATCGTGGATCCGGGGCGGCCTGAGAATGCGAGGACACAAGCGGGTCTGGCGGCGCGTAGTGAAAGCACCTTGCCAGCTTCGGTGCCGAAGGTGCTCGGCAACCTGCTGCGGGAATATGCCGGGACGCACTTCGATTACGACGCGCAAGGGCATTTGATTCAGAAGCGTTCGCCCGCGGGCACGCAGCGGTATGAGTGGGATGCGTTTGATCGGATGCAGGCTGCGCAGGTCGAAGAGAGGTTGAGACGTAGCACTTCGAGTTACTACTATGACGCGCTCGGGCGGCGGATTGCCAAGGAAGTCAACGGCGCGCGGACCGTGTTCGGCTGGGATGGGGATACGCTCGCGTATGAATCCGACGAGGCGCGGAGCACGCACTATGTGTATGAGGCGCGGACCTTCGTGCCGATGGCGCAGTACGTGACGGCGCCGGTCGAGGGGATCGAGACGCCGGTTGCGCGCGAGGGGGATCGGTATCGGCCGGAGGATGATCCGCTGCAGCGGGTGCCGGCGGCGCAGGGCGATGCGTGTGTGATGTTCTATTACTGCGACCAGATCGAGACGCCGTTGATGATGACGGACGAGGCTGGTGAAAGTTGGATAGATCCGCTTGGTCTTGCGTCCACCTTGGACGGAGGCAGGTAATTCTGTATCGATGAACGAGCTCGGGGTTCCTGATCGCGATCAATTCCAGTCTAAGCAGAATGTTGCGTCACCTTATAAAAGAGATTCGGCATGCGGACCCAATGCGGCGCAAACGACTTCAGTGCAGGGTGTGCCATGCGTGGTATGTGGAACCGTGGCGTCGAAGATGGTTGCTGACCATAAAGATGCACTCGTGGTGGAGTATTATCGAACGGAAACGAATGATGTCACGACTCAATCCTCCGTTGGTTCTGTTCAGTCGTATTGCCCTGTTTGCTCAAGGCGTCATGGCGGAATGGCGTCAGCTTTCTCAAAATGCATGAAGGGTAAATTGAGGATTTAATGATGAAAGAGTGGAATTATCGTGATTTGCTGGAGCTTCAGCGGCAGACGTGCGAGCGTCTCGGCCTTCCAGACTGTGAGCCAGAAGAAATGGTTGCTATTGCGATATCCACTCTTGGGAAAATGCCCGTGTATGGAACTCGTATTTCATTGCCGAATGGGGGGAATGTCAGTTGGTTTTTTCATTGTGGAGAGTATTCTGAGGCGGCTGACTTTTATCAGCCTGTGCACGCAGAGCATCTGTCGGAATTGCTTCCTTTGGTTCTGCAATATCTTCGACTTCCGCCAGGTGCAAAGTTTATTGTGGATAGTCATGGATATGAAGATGTTTGGCTTGTTCAATAACGTTCACCGTGTGTCTTTGAGTTTGATGGCAACATGTTTGGGATTGATTTGTGAGTGAGGGGATAACTCTGATCAGGGTCTTTGCAGGCACTGCCTCCGATGGCAGTGCAGTCTGCGAGGAGCTCCCGGCGCGGAAGATCGATGAAGACGTCTACGAACTGCTTGCGTCGCCTGGGTTGGCCTTGAACCTGGCAAAGGGCGACGTGATCTACATTGGGAGCCCGGCCACCCCGGCGACCGTGCTGAAGCGCGGTGGAAATTTCTGCGTCCAGGTGTATTCGGATCACATTTCGCAAGATGACCTGGCCTGGCTGGAGTCCGTCCTTGATACCGCCCTCCAGGGCAGCGTGGACGGTGTGAATGCCGGAAACCTCGCGATTTCAATCCCGTCTAACAATGGGTTCGAAAAGATCAACCTCATCCTCGACGACTTCACGTGGCGTACCGGGTCGTCATGGTACTTCGCGAACATCTATAAGAATTTAGAGGATCCGGAAGACGAGACCTTGCTCGATTGGTGGATACCCGATAAAGAATGACAAGGCGCTTCATGCCGGCTTGAAATCTCTTTGGACACGAAACTCATCGTCCGATGCCACGCGATGCAAGCCTGTATGTAGCCCCACCGGCGACACCCCACGACGATAGCGCTTTCGACGACAGCGGCTCAATGATCGGACGTAGTCCAACCGCGGCCGTATCCGAACCCTTTTCGCCAGGAGTCGTCATGACCAATCCAATCCGAAACCTGCTCGTCGTCGCGGTGCTGGCCGCTTCGACAGTCGATGCGCAAACCACACCCATACCCAACCTCGAGGTGACAGGAGAGGCCCGATTCGATGGCCCCGTCACCTACGCGGATCCCGTCGCTGCCGCGGGCAGCCTGCAATACAAGGCACCCAACGCCGGATCAGGCGCCAGAAGCCTGCCTTCGAAATTGGGGGGTCTCGTCAGCATTCTCGACTTTCCGGGCTGCGACAAATCCGGTGCCAGCGACAGCACCTCCTGTATCCAGGCGGCCCTGAACTCCGGGGCTCAGTCGGTATATGTCCCGGCAGGCCGATACAAACATAGCGGCCTGGTTCTTCCCCAGACGGTTGGATTCACCCTGTTCGGCGACGGCCCGGGCAGCGTGCTGATTCAAACTGGCGGATCGATCCACTATCCATCGATTGCCGGTGCATTCACGTTCGACTCTCACTCGACCATCCGCGATCTGTCCTTCGACGGTACAGCCGGCACCGACAACACTCTGGATACGAGCTATAGCCAGACTCTCGATTTGCTGAACCTGTCGTTCAACAATGTCCCGGTTGGATTCTCGTCCTTGAAGCTCGATGGCAATCCTCAGTCGTCGACCTATATGCACGACGTGCGGGTGAAGAACATCCGGGTCTATTCGACCACCGCCGGCAAGGCCGGCATCGAACTGGGATCGTGGGTCTCGGATTCGACCATCGATGGATTCATCATGAACGGTGGGTTCGCGGTCCAGTATGGACTGCTTGCGGATGTGGGTGCGCAAACGACCATGTTGTCGAATTCGCATCCGTACAATGCCACCGAGCATGTTGTCTACCTGAGCGGGAACAACAACGATTTCGGGTTTACCGGCAATACCATCGACAACGCGCAGAAGGACGTTTTCTACATCAAGAACTCGGCCCGCACGCGTATCACGGCGACCTGGATCGAATCGATCAACAGTCATTTCAGCGGCTTGCTGCTGGACAATTCGTGGAGCAACACGATCCATGGCTTGGCCTGCCAGACCTATGGCGTGAGCAACGCACAATCGTGCGTGTCTGAAATCAATGGCAGCGGCAACAACAGCGTCTTCAACGCGGAAGTTGATAGCCAGTCGAATTATGCAGTGCCGTTTGCGATGACCGGCTCCGGCAGTTTTTATCAGGCAGTCAACAGCGGCAATACGCTGGCTCTGATGAGCGCGGCTCAGGGGGCGGCCCCGACGCTGACAGCCGTAGGCGCGGACGCGACGATTCCGGTGACCTTGGTTCCGAAGGGCAACGGATCGGTCAACTTCGATCTCACGACGGCGGGAGCCACGCTTGGCGCCTATTCGGACACGGCGTCGGAAGTCATCCTGGAGTCGTATCGGACCTCGACACCCTCCACGAAATACAACCTGAACCTGGCGAAATACGGTGGCCGTGTACTTGTCGGCGGCGGGGATGATGGAGCCAGCAAATTGCAGGTCGCGGGCACCGGATCGTTCGCGGGGAGCGTGGCATCCAATGGTGGATCGCTGATTGCCAACGATCCCATAGGCACCGGCAAGGCGCAGATGGTTCTGGAGAATGCCGGCCAGGCAGCGTGGGGCGTCAGCAATGCCTCGGCAGCCTCCAATACGTTTTCGGTCGATCGTTACGTCAATGGTGCGTTCCAGGACAGCCCGATCAGCATCAGTAACACAACGGGCAATGTTGCGTTCACCGGCGCGGGTACCTTCGGTGACCCGATCACCACCGCGAACAACCTGAAATTCCTGAGCATCGGCCAGGATGCAAGCGATCGATCACTGCGAGACAAACTGGCCGATGTCATCAACGGGGCGGATTTCGGGATGCAGTGCGATGGCAGCCAGGACGATACCGCCGCGCTCAATCATGCGATGTCCTATGCCGCCGCGGTGGGCCCGGCAGTCCTGAATCTCCCGGTGACGCGCAGCGGCTGCAAGATATCGGCCACGATCGATATTCCCGGTGGCGTCATTTTGCGCGGCGGACGAGGCCAAAGCTCGGGACTGGTTGCCGGGGTAGTCAATCTGAGCCCGATGATCAACCTGTCGGGGGCCGGTTCAGGCATCGAGGATATGTACATCAATGCGAGCGCAGCTGGGCAGAACACGGCTGGCGTGACGATTCAGATGCAGAACGTGGTAGGCGCGAAGGTCTCGGGACTGTACATCCAGGGGCCGTTTGTCGGGATCGCGGCTAACGGCAATCAGTCGAGCATCGACGACACGATCATTAACGGTGTGGCGGGGGCGGGAGCCGTCGGTATCAAGGTCGGCGACAAGACCACGTTCGCTGCCACGACCGATCTCCGTGTGACTCGTACCACCGTGGTTGGCGATCAGTCCGCACCGGGCGACGCCGGCATGCTGATCCTCGATTCGGGCGGGATTCTCGTGTCGAACTCCGACATGCTGATGACCAGGATCGGCACGATGATCGATCCCGGCTTGAACCAGCACGTCATGTGGTCGACGTTCCATGGCACCTATCTTGGGGATACGAATACCCAGACGGGGTTTGCGATCGATACCGCCGACGCGTCGGCGACGGTGTATGGGACGCAGTGCGAGACTTGCTGGGCGTCGAGTGCCGGGAGCGACAATATCCTCGTCAACAACCATGGCGGGGGCGTCGTCGATGGCCTGCATTTCACTGGCCTGCGCAGCTACGCATCGAAAAACAATGGCGCTACCGTCAATGCCGGCACGAACATCACGATCGATAGCAGCCACCTCTGTGGCAACAGCGGCAGCAACATCTTCACCACCAATGCCCTGAGTGGATTGGCGATTCGTGATTCGAGAATCGGTTCGTCATGCGATGGCGTGACGCCGCCGTCAGGTAGTCCGACGGTCAACGGTATCGCCGTGACGGGCTCGGTCCAGCAAGCGATCATCACCGGAAATGATTTCACGGGGCCGAATGACGCCTTGACTGGCGTGGTAACGGGAAATAGCGTCGTCAGCAACAATATCGGCCTGGACACGGGGCCCTCCGTGCTTGCAACCGCGAGCCAGATCAACGTCGGTTATCAGACGGTGACGCATCTGACCGGCACCACGGGGGTGAGCACGATCCAGCCTGTCTGGGACGGCCGGCAAGCGATGTTCATCACGAAGGACGGTGCAGTGACTTTCAGTGGCGGCAATATCTGCCAGCCGTTCACGTCAGCCGCCGGTGCCGTGGTGCGCGCTTATTTCGACGGTCAATGCTGGTACCTTAACTAAGCTTGCAGCCAGGCCCGGGCCCGCTTGCTGTCTCCCGGCAAGCGGACTCGTTTCATCCGAGCCTGAAACATTCCCCCATCCACTACCCGTAAGCTCGGATCTTGCGCATTCACCTGCGCACAGGACCCGACATGAGCTCCGCAACTTCCACCCCTCAACAAATCGCCCACATCCACCGGCAGTGGCACAAATCGATCGTCGAGCGCGACATCGACGGCCTGATGTCGATCTACGCCGAGCACGCGCGTTTCGAGTCACCGACGATCCTGTTCGTTGAACCGGGGAATCAAACCGGCATCCTCGACGGACGCGAAGCCATCCGCGGATTCTTCTCCGAGGGCTTCCGCAAGCTGGCCGGCGCCTTCGCGCACTGGTATCGCACCGACGTCTTCCACACCGACGGCAAGCAACTCGTCTGGGAATATCCTCGCGACACGCCTTCGGGCGACCAGACCGACCTGGTCGAAGTGATGGACATCGAACATGGCCTGATCGTCCATCATCGCGTGTACTGGGGCTGGCGCGGCCTGCAATCGCTGCTGAAAACCGTCGAGGCCACGCGCCGGCAACCCTGATAGCCACGGTCTTTACACCGATTTTAGAAACGCTTCGCTACGATCTCGTGGATTGGCGTTGCAGCGCCGCTGCATGACGCCATATCCCGGAGTCAAACATGTTCGAAATCGGAAAAGAATATTCACGCGAAGACATTCACAGGATCACGGGTGGAAGCAAGCAGGCATTCCTGCCCGTGAAGGGCGGCAAGGTCGTCGCCGCTCGCTTGCGACAAGACCTGAATCCCCACGCGCCCGACGTTATCGTCTGCGACGGCAGCGCTTCGGCGCGCGCGGCGGGGCGCACGCTGGCGCGGCAGGCGGAGCCGGTTCCGATCTTCCTGCGAACCGCATCGGACCGATTTCGCTATGCCGGCGACTACGTGGTGGACGCTTCGCTGACCGTTCCCGCCGATTACGCCGAGTACGTGAAAAACAGCAGCTTCACGCTTGCGCAGATTTCGCGCGTGATCAAGATGAGGCGATGCTGACCGTATCGAAAGCCTGATCGAAAAGCGACGAAGCCATCGATCCTCGCGGATCGATGGCTTCAAACCGGCACTGTATTGCAGCGCGCTACATCAATCCTGAAGCGCAACCACCATCGATCGCTCCGACCGAGCCCAGCCGATAAACGCTCCCACGCCAAGAATGCTCAAACAAACGATCGGCACGATCATCGGCCCGAACGCCGTGCCGGTCAGCTTGCCCGCGAGCGGCATCAGGTTCTGGCTGAAGAAGCCGCCGAGATTGCCGATCGAGTTGATTGCCGCCACGCTGGCCGCGGCCCGGGCACCGGTGAAATACCGCGGCGGCATCGACCAGAAGCACGGATAGATCAAGGGGATGCAGGCACCGCCGAGCACCAGCGCAACGAAGCGCAGCGGCGTGGTCGGCAGCACGAGGCTCAGCACGAAGCCGATCGCCCCCAGCACCGCCACGATGCCGATGGTCCGCAGCAGGCTCTTCGCGCGCTTGAGTTTCGGCGGAAGCCAGATCAGCAGCACGACGGCCAGCGCCCAGGGCAGCATGCTCAGGAAACCGTTCGTGGTGCTCGATACGCCGAACGACTTGACGATGGTCGGCAGCCAGTAGGTCACGCCGTACAGCGAGGTCGACATCATCATGTAGGTCGCTGCGAACAGCATCACGCGCGGATCGAGCAGCGCCTTCCACGGCTGCGAATGCTCGGCATGCGGCGGCGCCTCGCGTTCCAGCGCGGCCCCGACGATCTGCTTTTCGTTTTCCGACAGGAAACGCGCCTCGCGATACGAGGTCGGCAGCAGGCGGAACACCGCGATCCCGACGACCACGGCGGGCAGCCCCGTGGCGATGAACACCCATTGCCAGCCGGCCAGGCCGCCTACGCCGCTGAGGCTCAGCAGCCAGCCGCCCACCAGCGAGCCGAGCATGTTCGCCAGCGCGCTGCCGAGCGTGAAGATCCCCAGCACGCGAGCGCGGTAGCTCTGCGGGAACCACAGCGTCAGGTAGTAGATCACGCCGGGATAAAACCCGGCTTCGGCCACGCCGAGCACGAAGCGCAGTCCGGAGAACACCGGGCTCGAGGTCGTGAAGCCCATCGCCACCGTGATGAGCCCCCAGGTGAGCATGATTCGCGCGAGCCAGACGCGCGCGCCGAACTTGTGCAGGGCCAGCGTGCTCGGTACCTCGAACAGCAGGTAACCGATGAAGAACAACGACGAGGCCAGCCCGAACGCAGCCTCGGACATGTTCAGGCTATGCACCATCTGCAGCTTGGCGAAGCCGACGTTCTGGCGGTCGATGAACGAGATCAGGAACATCACGACGAGGATCGGCATCAGGCGCCATGCGATCTTCGACATCACGCGCTGCTCTTCACCGGCGGCAGCGATAGGGGGGGAGGCAATGGTCACGCTGGACTCCTGTTTGATACGTCTTGCTGAAAGCTGCGGTTGCAACGAAGGAAAAAAGCCAGTTCAGCGCGCCTGGTAGGCGCCGAGCTGGGCGGTGAACATGTCGCTCCAATTGGCCGGGCGGGTCTTGATGGTGCCCACGCCGTGCAGGAAATCGACGTATTCCATGAGCCGGTCGGGCACCACGGAGAAGCGAGTTTCCGGCATGCCGAGCATCGCGATCACGTCGTCGGGCGACACACGCACCCCGGACGAGGACACATAGATCGCGGCCGCCTCGCGCGGATTCGCGGCGATGAACCGGTTCGCCTCGTCGAGCGCGCCGATGAAGGCCGCCGCCAGGCCGGGCTCGGCATCGACCACGCGCTTCGGCGCGAACATCACGTCGAGCGTGAGCGGCCCGAGCACCTGGACGGCATCGATCACGCGGTGAATGCCGGGCTGCCGCAATTCGAGCGTCGAGAACGGCGGCGAGGCGAAATGCGCGGTCACGCCGCCTTCACGGTGGATCAGGGCGTCCATCGCCTGCGGATGCGACAGGTTCACGGTGATCGGATCGAGGTGCGCGAAACGCCGGATGCCCAATTGCTGCGCGGCGATCATCTGCAGGATCACGGCCGCCAGCGAGGTGTGGATGCCGGGCACGGCGATCCGGTCCTCGGACGTGAAATCGGTGAGCGTGCGGATATGCGGCTGGTTGGTGTTCAGCGACAGCGAGGTGGCGGACAGCCCGCTGATGCCGATCACCTCCACATTGGGAATGCCGCGCGCGCGTGCCCACAGCTCGATGAACCCGGGCGCGCCGGCGCCGGCGAAGTCGAGCGTGCCGGCCATCATCGCGTCGTTGACCGAGTTGCCGCCGTCGAGCAGCACCCATTCGACCTGTACCTTGCCGAGCCCGCGTTGCCGCGCGTGCGCCTCGAACAGGCGCTGCCGCTCCATCACGAGCAGGGGCAGATAGAGCACGCCATAACCTTTCGAAATCCTGACGGTTGGCGGGCTGGACAGCGAGAAAGGGAAGGCGTGGGCGGCGAGCGGCGCCAGCGCGGCGCCGATGCCGCCTGCCAGCAACGCGCGGCGGCGCGGCGAGGCTTTCGTCATCAGGCACGCCCCGCGACGCAGGGCCGAGGAGACGGCACACATGCCGGCCTGCACGCTCGCGAACGCGCGTCTGCGCGGGCCACCTCGAGGGCGGCCACCGCGGTTGAACGCGAATCGGCTGGCGCGTGGGCACGCTGCATCGTGCAGGTCTCCTCCGGAAGGGCCGTTCGGGCCCGTGTATGAACTGGCATGGAGCTTAGCGAGCGAGTCTGAGAAAATGCTGACATCCCATCCTCGGGATTACCCGTAATTTCCCTAATCGGCAGGACTTCAACCATGCGTATTCTGGTCGTCGAGGACGACGCCGAGATCGGCGAGGCGATCGGCAGCCGTCTCACGCGGCTCGGCCACGCGGTCGATCTCGAGCGCGACGGCGCGGCCGCCTCCAGCTTGCTGGGCGTCGAATCGTTCGACCTGGTGGTGCTCGACGTGATGCTGCCGTCGATGGACGGCTTCGCGATCCTGCGCCGGCTGCGCGCCTCGGGCAGCACCACGCCGGTGCTGCTGGTCACCGCGCGCTCGGCGATCGACGATCGCGTCAGCGGGCTGGGATTGGGCGCCGACGACTACCTGGTCAAGCCGTTCGACTATCGCGAACTCGATGCGCGCGTGCAGGCGCTGCTACGCCGGAACAGCGGCCACGCC
The DNA here is from genome assembly GCF_011753175.1 of Burkholderia sp. Cy-637. NCBI lineage: Bacteria > Pseudomonadati > Pseudomonadota > Betaproteobacteria > Burkholderiales > Burkholderiaceae > Burkholderia > Burkholderia sp. Cy-637. Next base: position 27,214 of record NZ_VWWC01000094.1, read on the forward strand.
AGCGACGTGCTGCGCTTCGGCGCGCTCTCGATCGATCGCAGCAGCCGGCTCGCGGAGCTCGACGGCCAGCCCTTGCCGCTGTCGCGCCAGGAATTCGCGCTGCTCGAAATCCTCGCCAGCCGGCCGCAGCGCGTGTTCTCCAAGGACGAACTGCTGAACCAGTTGTTCAGCTTCGGCCGCGAGCCCTCCGCGAATGCGGTCGAACAATACGTGACGCGCGTGCGCAGGAAGCTGCAGGGCAGCGACGTCGAGATTCGCACGGCACGCGGAATGGGCTACCAGATTGCGACGCGCTGACTGGTTTCCGAAGACGCTGTTCGGCCGCACGCTGCTGTTCATCGCCTGCGTGGTGGTGTCGGGCGCGGCCGCGCTGTCGCTGATCACGCGTTATTACGCCGGCGTCGCGGCCGAGCGCGCCTATGATCAGTTGTTGTCCGGCGCGGCGATCCAGGTGGCCGAGAATCTCTACGTGCAGGGCGGCGTGCTCGCGCTCAATCCGCCGGTGGCCGCGCTGTCGACGCTGTCGCGCTACGACCTCGTCTACTACAAGGTGGTCGATTCGCGCGGCGTGGTGGTGGCGGGCTACAACGACCTGCCCGATGCGGCGAACGTCGCTGCCGCGCAGCGCGGCACCCGGTTCGCGACGGCGCGCTACCAGCAGCGGCCGGTGCGCATCGCCACCATCGCGCGCCACATGCCCGAGGAGCGCGTGCCCGGCTGGGCGCTGGTGACGGTGGCGCAGACCACGCATGCGCGCGAGCAGTTGACCAACGACATGAGCATCAAGGTCTGGACGCTGATCGTGCTGATGACGGCGCTCGCGATCGGCGCCAGCGCGCTGGCGATCCGGCGCGGGCTCTCGCCGCTGGCGCAGATCGAGTCGATCATCGCGGCGCGCGATCCGGCCGACCTGCGGCCCGTGGTAATCGATACGCCGAGCGAGATCGCCGCGATCATCGGCGCGATCAACGGCCTGATGCGCCGGCTCGGCGAGCGCGTGGCCACCATGCAGCGCTTCATCGCCGACGCCGCGCACCAGATGCGCACGCCGCTGGCGCGGCTCGACGCGCAGATCGAGATGCTCAGCAACGAGTCCGACGCGGCGCGCCAGCGCGCGCGGCTCGAGACGTTGCGCGCGACCTGCTCCGACGTGGGGCGCCTGACGGGGCAGTTGCTCAATCACGCGATGGTGATTCATCGCACCGAGGTCGTGCCGTTGCAGCCGATCGACCTCGTGGCGCTGGCCAAGGAGGTGCTGGGCCGCACCATCCCGCTCGCCGACGAGCGCGACGTGCAGGTGTCGCTCGATGCGCGGCTCGCCGACGCGACGATCGACGGCGATGCGATCAGCCTTCAGGAAGCGCTCTCGAACGTGCTGCACAATGCCTTGCATCACGGCATGGCGAACCAGATCGTCGTGACCATCGATGGCACGGCCGAGCAACTCATCCTGACCGTGACCGATAACGGCACAGGCATTCCACGCGAGCATTGGGACGCGGTGATGCGGCCGTTCGTGCGCCTCGACGGCAAGGGCGCCGAGCGACGCGACGGCTCGGGGCTGGGTCTCGCGATCGTGAAGGAGGTGATGGACGCGCACGGCGGGCAAGTGTCGTTCGCGATGCCGGAAGTGGGTGGTTTTGCCGTGCTGCTGGTGTTCCCGCGTAGCACGGCGGGGCATGTCCACCGCGAGTCGGTCTGATGGGATGGGTGCCGGCAGTGGCCTGATATCCCTAAGATTCCATTCCATTTCCGAGACAACGGGTAGCGAATCGTCCTAGAATCCGCCAAGTTTCGCCCTAATTTCGAGATAAAAAGACGAGCCGGCGACACGCTAGGCCAACCACGACGATGCTTAAAGACTCCCTCGACGCCGACATTGCAGGAATCGATGTATCCACTCGCGTTTCCGACCTGCTGCAGGCCGGGCAGGTCTACACACGCGATGCCTTGCGCGGGATCCTCGATACCCAGGACTCCACGATCAACAACGGCGTGTTTCGACCGGCGGGTTTTACTTGCGGATTCAACCCGTCGATGCAACGAATTGATGAAAACGCTCAGCCGGTGTATCAAAGTCTAGCGTCTTTCTCGGACGCTCGTTGAGCCGCCTTGCTATCGCGTTGAGCGTGGCCTGGGAATAGTCCGAGAGATCAATTCCTTTGGGAAGATACTGCCTCAGGAGGCCATTTGTGT
>NZ_VWWC01000095.1:0-29123 GCF_011753175.1 Burkholderia sp. Cy-637
GCCAGCAGCAGGCGCAGCGCGCCCGGCGCGCGCCGGAAGCCGTGCAGGGCGAGGCGCTGGTCGAGGCGCGCGGGCCGCGGCGGCATGCCGACGCTCATGGCTGCTGGCCCGCCACCGGCTGCACCACGATCGGCGCGTTCGGCAGCATGCCGTAGGCGGACGGCGCGTAGAGCGCTTCCACGCGCGTCGGCGGCAGGCCGAAACTGCCGACCGCGTTGAGCCGCATGGTGTACTCGATCGAGGTCTTGCCGGCCGGCAGGTAGCTGTAATAGGCGCGGTAGCCGTCGAAGTCGCGCTCGATGAAGCTCGGCCAGGCACCATCGCGATTGTTCTCGCCCTGCGTGGCGGTTTCCGAATCGCGGCCCAGGCCCGAGCCCATGATGCTGGTGCCGGCCGGCACCGGATCGTTGATCACCACCCAGGTCATGGCCGCCTGCGCGTCGATGTCGAGATGCACGCGCACCAGGTCGCCGCGCGTGTAGGCGCCCTTCACGGCAGGCTCGAGCGGGGTGAGCGTCTTTGTGATCCGGTAGCCGGACACTACCGGGCGCTTGAGCGGCACGGCCGCGAGGCTCTGGATCGTCGCCCAGGGCTTGCCGGTGCCGTCCTGGGTCAGCGACAGCGTGAGCGGCGCATGCGGCGCGGCCGGCCAGGGCAGCAGGGTCGAACGTGCCGCCGCGTTGCGCGTGGCGGCCGGCGTCGAGGCTGCCGCCGAGGGCGCGGTGGCCACCGCCGTGACCGGTGATGCAGCGCTGGCCGGCGCTGCCGCCGCCGCGCTGCCGCCCCAGGCGATGCTGCGTTCCACGTCGCCGAGGCGCAGCGTAGTGCGCCCGGTGACCGGCGTGGTCTCGTAGGTGCGCGAGAAGCGTTCGACGGCCAGCTCGCCGAGCAGGTTCGAGGTGGTGGTCTGCCAGGCACCGTTGCGTTGCAGCGCCAGCAGCCCGGCCACGATCCTCGGCATCTCGTCCTTCCAGGCCGGGTTGCCGTTGAAGGCCAGCGCGAGCCGCGCGGCATTGCTGTCGTTGCCGCTCATCAGCCACCAGAGGTCGTCGTCGCGCGCGGTCGAGAACACCAGCTGGGTGCCCTGGTAGGCCAGCCGCGCGCGCAGCAGTTGCTCGACCTGGGCGCGTTTGTCCTCGCGCTGCGGGATGTCGGCCACGCGCGAGAGGATCGCGTAGTAGTCGAGCAGGGCCGAGGTCGGCCAGCGCTCCGGGGTGATCGCGATCGAGCCGAGCATGCGCGCCTGGGCCGCGTCGTGGCGCGACAGCGCCTCCAGCGCCGCCAGCTTGCGCAGGTCGCGATCCTCGCGCGGCGCCCAACTGTCGCGCGTGATGCGGCCGTCGACGAAGCTGGCCAGCCCGGCCTCGAGCTGCGAGCGCAGCGCGTCGGGCAGGGCGAAGCGCGGGTCGAGCTTGCCGGCCTCGTCGGTCACCGACAACAGGTAGGCGGTCAGGGCGGTGCTGCCCTTCTCGCCGCTGTCGGCCGACAGCGGGAAGTAGCCGGCCAGTCCGTCGGCATCGAGATAGGACGGCATCTGCGCGATCACCGACTGCCACAGCGCCGCGTCGTGCAGGCCGAGCGCGCGCGAGGTCTGCTGCTCCAGGCAGCGATACGGATATTGCTGGAACCAGCGCGTGACGCCGGGCAGGCCGTCGGCCAGCTTCGATTGCAGGGCGACCGAGATGCCGCCGCGCGGCAGGCCGGCGCGATCGGCGGCCGCGTCGGCCGGCGCCGCGACCGGCAGCGAGAAGCTGCCGTCGACTTGCGTGAGGGTGGCCTGCTGCACCGTGACGGGCACGGCCGGCACGATCTTCTGGGTGATCTTCAGTGCATCGGCCGCGTGCGCGCCGCCCTGTTCGGCGGCCGAGATCGACCACGGCAGCGCGCCGCCGCCGTCGGCCGCGCCCACCGGGATCGCGACGCGCCAGCTCAGCTCGCGCGAGGCGCCGGCCGCCAGCTCGACGGTCTGGGCCGCCAGCGCGAGGCCCGGCGCATTCGGCGTGACCAGCACCTTCATCGCGCGCGAGGTGGTGTTGCGCAGCGTGAAGGGCGCGACCAGCGCGTCGCCCTCGCGGGCCAGCGGCGGCAGGCCCGAGATCAGCTGCAGGTCCTGGGTGCTGCGCACGCTGGCGCGGCCGGTGCCGAAGCGATCGACGCCGACCGAGGCGATCGCCACGATGCTGAAGCGCGTCAGCGCGTCGTTGAGCTTGACGTCGACGCGCGCCTCGCCGTTCGCGTCGAGCGCGACGCGCGGGCTCCACAGCAGCAGGGTGTCGAACAGCTCGCGGGTCGGCGCGGTGCCGCCCCCGCCGCCGGCCGGCACGGCCTTGCGGCCGAAGTGACGGCGCCCGACGATCTCCATCTGCGCGGTGGCGGTTTCCACGCCGTAGCCGCGCCGTTGCAACATCGCGCCCAGCAGGTCCCAACTGTCGTTCGGCATCAGCTCGAGCAGGGCTTCGTCGACCGCCGCCACCGCCACCTCGGTGCCGGCCGGCGCGGGCTTGCCGTCGGGCAGCTTCACGGCGATCCGCACGTGGGCGGTGCCGCGCACCGGGTAGCTGCCCGCGTCGGGCGTGACGCTCACCGCGAGCTTGTGCGGCGCGGTGCCGATCTTGATCTCGGTCAGGCCGTAGCGGAAGGCCGGTTTCGACAGGTCGACCAGCGGCGTGGGCGGCACGTAGCGGCGCCCTTCGTTCCAGAAGGCGCGCGCCCATTCGACCGGCGTCTTCCAGCCCCAGGTGAAGAACGAGTACCAGGGCACCTCGCGCAGCCGGCCGCGCAGCGCCAGCACCGAGACATAGACGTTCGGCCCCCAGCTCGCGTCGACCTTCAGCTCGATGCTCGGGTCGCGTCCGTTCAACTGCACCACGTGGGTTTCCATCACGCCCGAACGCTCGACGGCGACCAGCGCGGTGGCTTGCCGGAACGGCATGCGCACCTGGAAGCGGGCGGTCTCGCCCGGCTCGTAGGACGGTTTCTCGGGAATCAGGTCGATGCGATCGGTATTGTTGCCGCCGAACCAGAGCTCGTCCTCGCGCACCACCCAGATCGAGGTGCTGCCGGTGGCGGCGCGGCCCGAGCCGTCCTTGACCTGGGCCACCAGGGTGACTTCGCCCGCTTCCTTGAGCTTGGCGTCGCAGGCCAGGCGCCCCTTGTCGTCGGTCTTGCCGCTGCACAGCGCGCCCAGGTCGCGCGTCTCGCTGCGGTTGTCGTAGGCGTAGAAGCCGCCCACCATGCGCTTGCGCGAGGAGGTGGTGACGCGCGCGTAGCCATGCACCTCGATCTCGGCGCCCGCGTGCGGCTTGCCGTCGAGGTCGACCGCCAGCGCCGTGACCGGCACCGAATCGCCCACCGCCACCCAGTGCCCGGCCTTGATGCCGGCCGCCAGCGCGGCGGGCCACAGCGTGGTGTCGCCGCGGATCGTCTGGATCTCGCCGTTCGGGTCGGCGAAGGTCGCCTCCAGCGCGAGGCGCTTGGGCGCGTCCACCTTGGGCAGCGATTTCAGCGAGACGGTGCCGCTGCCGTTGCGATCGAGCGTGACCGGCAGCTTGTCGGCCACCAGCTTCGGCGCGTCGGGGTCGGCGCTGGAGGCGGCGGTGTCGCCGCTGTCGTCCTCGTCGTCGCTGGCGCCGGCATCCGAGCCGGGCTGCTCGGCGCGCCAGGGCGTGAAGGAGAAGTCGGGATAGCGGTCGCCGAAGGCCGGCGAGGTGGGGCGCAGCAGCGCCGAGACGCGCACCGGCTGGTTGGCGGCCGGGCCGCCCGACAGGTAGTCGAGCTGGACCGCCACCGCGGCCTCGCTGGCGCCCACCAGCGGGCCGGTCTTGGTATCGCGCACGTTCACGCTGCCCTTGAAGACGGGCAGGCGGAACGCCTCGACGCGGAACGAGCCGCTGCCGTAGCTGGCGCCCGAACCGCTGCTCGAGTCGTCCTGGTCGTCGTCGCCATTGTTGGCTTCGGAATCGTCGGATTTGTCGCCGGCCCGGCCAGTGTCGAGCGTGACGGTGTATTCGCCGAGCTTGGCGCCGGGCGGCAGCGTGAAGCTCGAATCGGCCGTGTGGTCGGCTGCCCACACGAGCGGCTGCCGGTAGACGTCGCCGCTGCCTTCATGGCGGATCGTCACGCGGTTCGGGTACTGCTTGGGGAAGGCCAGGCCATCGAGCTTCTCGACGCGCAGGTAGTGCTTCATTGAGACCGTCTCGCCGGCCCGCACCAGGGTGCGATCGAACACGGTATGCGCGATCGTGCCGGGGCGCGTGCCGTAGTCGCTCGGCACGTCGAAGCGCCAGGACTCGATGCCGCGGTTCCAGTCGTCGACCACGAAGGCCATGTCGGGCCCGCTGACGGGATCGTTGACGCGCGCCGACACGAAGGTGTTGCGATAGCTGCTCTCGTAGTCGCAGCGGCGATGCTCGGCCAGCGGCCCGTCGATCTTCAGCAGCCCTTGCGCATCGGTGCGCCCCGAGGCGAGCGGCTCGCCGTTGCAGTCGGACACGCGGATCTCGGCGTTCGGCACCGGCTTGCCCTTGTCGAGCGTGGTGACCCACACCAGGCTGTTGTCTCGGCCGCGCTTGAAGTGCACGCCGAGATTGGTGACCAGCACCGTGGTGCGCACGTACATCGAGCCGGGCTTGGCCATCAGCGAGCGGCCCAGCGCCGGCGAGGCGAGTTCCAGCACGTAGAAGCCCGGCTTGGCGATCGGCACGCCGACCACCTCGAACGGGCGCAGCGTGGCCGGGTCGGCCTTGGGCAGCACCAGCCGCTCGACGTGCTGCTGGCCGTCCAGCAAGGACAGCGAACGCACGTCGACGATCCGGTGCACGCCCACCGGCGGTTTCTCGCCGGCCGCGGGCGGCACGAACACCGGGTGCTTGGCGCGCTCGAACAGGCCCGGGCGCAGCGCGTCGATGCTGGCCACCGACATGCCGATGCCGTCCATCTGGTCGACCACGCGCATCCATTCGCGGATCGCGCTGTCGTCCTCGACGCGGATGTTCGAGAACTCGGCCTGGCCGGCGTTGAGCCCGGCGATCTTCAGGTCGGCCTCGACGTTGCGCAGCGTGACCGGCACCAGGGCCGGCGAATCGGGCTCGGCGTAGCGCTCGATGATGCCGAAGGTCGAGGAGGAGAATTTCGCCAGCGGCGGCATCGAGGCGGTGCGCGTCTTGAGCGGGAACAGGTCGGCGTTGGACAGCGGGCGGCCGCTGTCGTCGGTCAGGCCGTCGGGGAGGGTGACGCTGAGCTCGGCGCTGGCCGGCAGCGGCGCGGCGAACTCGACCGTGCGCGTGTCGCTGGATTTGTCGTCGGGCTTGAAGCTCGGCGAGATCGCGCCGTCGGGGCCCTGGAGGCGCAGCTTCTCGGCCGCGGCACGCGAGATCGGCGCGTTGAATTCGATGCGCAGCGGACGCAGCGGCGTGCAGGGCGCCTTGGCGTTCTCGCGCTCGCAACTGAAGGAAGCCGCGAAGGGCTCGCGCACGCGGAAGTCGAAGCGCTTCTCGCTGCCGTTGGCCACCCCGCCGGGGCTTTGCACGCCGGCGCCATAGACCAGCTGCACCGGCTGGCCGGGCGGCAGGGTCTGCGCGCAGCCGAGCGTCAGCACGCGCGCCGCGTCGGCCTTCCAGTGGAAATGATCGAGCAATTGCGCGCGCGTGGCGGCATTGGCGAAGGTGATCGGGATGCGGTTGCCGATCCCGGTCGCCTCGCACCAGATGTGCTCGCGCAGCGAGTCCTCGGTGGCCGGGCCGGTCAGCTTCATCACGAAGAGCTGGCGCTCCTCGATTTCGCTGCGGCCCGGGCGGATCTCGACCGGGTAGGGGCCGCTGGTCTGGAAGGCGAAGCGGCGCGGGCCCGTCACGGCGTGGCCGGCCGAGGACTTGAGGCCGTCCTCGAGCGTCAGCGTGCAGCGCGTGCCGGCCGGCAGGGCCTGCTGGAACTGGGCCAGCCAGGTGCGATCGTCGTTCCAGACCGCATCGAATTTCGCGGCCGCGGGGTTATCGCATTGCAGGCGCGCCGGGGCGGGCAGCGAGGGCGAGCCGAAGGCCACCATCGGCTCGTCGAACTTGAGCGTCACCTGCCGGATCTCGGGCGCCGAGCCTTGCGGCGAGACGCTGACGATCTTCGCCGCGTCGGCCGGCCAGCCGAAGCCGCCGATCATGACCGCCGCGAGCGCCGACACGGCACTCCAATACAGGATTTTTTTTGATGTGCTTTGCTTCATCGCTCGCCCGCCCTCGGAGAGATGCTTTTCGGAATGCCTGCGATTCTAACCGAGCCCTTACATCGGTCAGGCGCGATTTTGTCCTGTCCTGGCGCCTGTCCATGGCGCGCGACGGCGCCAGCCATAGCATGTTTGCGTCGTCGCGGGAAGCACTGTGGCTTACAGCCGACAGACTATGCGTCGATTCCGTTTATCGAGGAGAGCGTAAGAATTCATATCCTATAAAGACATTGTCCGGCGGCTCGCAAACGCGTACATTTCCGGTCCGCGTCGATGCGCGGGGCCGGAACGGCGCCCGATGCCGGGCGCGAGGCGCCTGCCGCCCTCGCGCCGCCGGGGAATCGGCGAAACAGCCGGATCGTCGACGACTAAACAACAACAGCGCGTGCGCGAACCGTTTCGCACCACGCGCCATGCGTGGCCCGGGGCACCTTCCTTGCCGGTCGCGAACCACAAGCGAGCCGCACGGAAAGTGCCAGTCAAATCTGAGAGAGATCTACAGGCAGGGGATATGAAACTTCGAATCAAAACCATCGCGGCGCTGAGCGTGGCCGTGCCGGCCGCGGCCTTCGCGCAATCGAGCGTCACGCTCTATGGCCGTATCGACGGCGGCGTCGAGTACCTCAACCACGTCGCGAACGCGACGCGCACCGGCAGCGCGACGCGCTGGAGCGCCGAGAGCGGCGACTGGGGCACCAGCATGTTCGGCCTGAAGGGCACCGAGGACCTGGGCGGCGGCAACACCGCGATCTTCGACCTCGAGACCGCGTTCCAGGTGATGAACGGCACCACCGGCGGCGGCCGGATGTTCTCGCGCCGCGCCTACGTGGGCTTGAAGAACAACGAGTGGGGCACGCTGCAGGCCGGTCGCAACCTGTTCATCGACAGCGACGGCGTGTGGGAATTCGATCCGTTCGTGCAGCAGGCGTTCTCGTCGGCCTCGCTGGTGCGCGGCCGCAACTGGCAGCAGACCAGCAACAACATCGAGTATCACAGCCCGGTGTGGAAGGGCTTCGACGTGCAGGGGCAGTACGCCTTCGGCAACCAGACCAATTTCAACACCGGCCCGGCCAACGACTTCGGTCGCTCGGACGGCATCATGCTGTCGTATCACTCGGCGCTGTTCGACGTGCGCGGCATCTATGACGAGCTGCGCAACAACAACGGCAAGATGGACAACATCTTCACCGCCTCGCGCGAGTACTTCGTCGGCACCAACATCTACGTGCAGAAGTTCAAGATCCAGGCCGCCTACACGCACTACCAGGCACCGGACACGCCGCAGGGCCTGGCCGACCGCGCCGACCACGTCTGGCTGGGGGCGACCTACACGGCCACGCCGGCCTGGGCGGTGACGGGCGGCGGCTACTACGTGCGGGTCGGCAGCGGCAACGGCGACGCGACGCACGATGCGTCGGGCCACGCGATCATGTACGTGCTCGGCACCACCTACAACCTGTCCAAGCGCACCTTCCTGTACGGCACGGTGGCCTACATGCGCAACAGCGGCAACTCGAACTTCTCGCTGATCGCCTCCTCGCGCGACGCCACCAACGGCACCAACCCGCTGACGGGCGAATCGCAGACCGGCGCCTACGTCGGTATCATGCACAACTTCTAGGCGGCGCAACGGCCGGCTCGGTTCGAGCCGGTTCGCTCGGCGCGAATGCAAATCAGCCCGGCATGGTGTCGACCATGCCGGGCTGATTGTTTTTGGGCGCGGCGCTGCTTCAGTCGCCGGCGGTCCACTCCACGTTGGCGCCGACCGAACGCAGGTTCTCGACGAAGTGCGGATGCGCGCGGCGGATCGGCTGGGCGTTGAGGATCTCGGAGCGGCCCTCGATGCTGGCGGCCACCATCAGCAGCGCGATCGCCACGCGGATGATGTAGGGGCTCTCGACGCGGGCCGGCGACAGCGGCAGGCCACCGAAGGTGATCAGGCGATGCGGGTCGGACTGGAACACGTGCGCGCCGAACTTCGAGAGCTCGCCGGTCCAGCCCATCGCGCCGTCATAGACCTTGTTCCAGAACATCACGCTGCCCTCGGCCTTCACGCCGAGCGCGATGAAGATCGGCAGCAGGTCGACCGGCAGGTAGGGCCAGGGCGCCGCCTCGATCTTGGTCAGGATGTTCTGCGTGAAGGGCTTCCTCACGCGCATCACGCCGTCGCGCACCGCGCGCGACCAGCCGTTCTCGTGCGTGACCTGCACGCCGAGCTTGGCGAAGGTGCGGTCGATCAGCGGGAACATTTCGGGGCCGCTGTTGCGCACCGCGATGTCGCCGCCGGTGATCGCGCCGAGCGCGAGGAAGGTGGCGATCTCGTGGAAGTCCTCGGCGAAGCGGTGCTCGCCGCCGCCCAGTTTGCCGCCCCCCTGGACCCGGATATGCGAGGTGCCGATCCCCTCGATCGGCACGCCGAGCATCGTCAGGAAGCGGCAGAACTCCTGCACGTGCGGCTCGGAGGCGGCATTCACGAGCGTCGAGACGCCGCCGGCGGCGGTCGCGCACAGCACGAAGTTCTCGGTGGTGGTGACCGAGGCGTAGTCGAGCCAGTGGTCGTTGGCCTGGAGCGGGCCGGCCACGCGCAGGATCAGCGAGTCGGAGGTCTGCTCCAGCGTCGCGCCGAAGCGCTCGAACACTTCCACGTGCGGGTCGATCTCGCGCACGCCGAGCGTGCAGCCGGTCACGTCGCTCTCGAGCCGCGCCACGCCGAAGCGGGCCAGCAGCGGCGGCACCAGCATGATCGAGGAACGCATCTCCTCGGGCAGGCGGTGCACGGCCGGGTCGAACTGGGTGGCGCGGTGATGCAGGTCGAGCACGCCGGTGGCGTAGTCCATCGAGACATCGCTGCCGAGCGTGCGGAAGATGTCGAGGATCTTGCGCACGTCGGTGATGTCGGGCACGCCGATCAGCTTCAGCGGCTGGTCGGTCAGCAGGGTCGAGCAGAGGATCGGGAGGACGGCGTTCTTGTTGGCGGACGGCGTGATTTCCCCGCGAAGCGGGGTGCCGCCGTGGACTAGCAGATTCGACATGGTTCGGCGCGTTTGGAATGAGAGATGGCGCAAGGTTCGTATCATGCCATCGTTTCGACGCCGGGGCGCGCGCAATCGCTGCCCGGCGGCCCCGGGCGCGGCTTGGCCGGCCCTTGGTTCCGACCCCTTGCGGAAGGCGCCGAGCGGCTGGATCGGCGCTTCGCGGCGACGCCTCAATCGAGCCGCTTGCCGGCGCGTTCCTCGATGCTCGCGAGCGCGGCGAAGCTGAGCATGCCGCAGGCGATCGCGTACCAGGCCGGCGCGGTCGGGTCGCCGGTGGCGGCGATCAGCCAGGTCACGATGAACTGCGCGAAGCCGCCGAAGATCGCCACGCCGAGGCTGTAGACCAGGGCCCCGCCGGTGGCGCGTACCGCGCGCGGAAACAGCTCGCCGAGCATCGGCGCGGTGGCGCCGCAATAGAGCGCATGCACGACGCTCAGCACGGCGATGGCGCCCAGCAGCGAGGCGGCGCCGGGCCAGCGGTTCAGCGCGACGAAGGCCGGGTAGATCGCCAGCGTCAGCACCAGGCGCGACCAGCCCGCCACCGGCTTGCGGCCGATGCGATCGGCCAGCGCGCCGCCCAGCGGCGAGACCAGCATCAGCGCCATGCCGGCCACGCAGCCGGCCAGCATGGCGATCCAGGCCGGCAGGTGCAGCGTGCGCACGCCATAGATCGCCATGTAGAAGACGATGATGTAGTGCGTGGCGGTGCCGCCGATGGTCAGGCCCAGGCCCGCGAACAGCGCGCGGCGATGGCGGCGCAGCACCGCCGCAAGCGGCAGCGGCGCGAGGGCATCGCCGGTGCCGCTGCCACTGACGCTGGCGGCGGGTCGATGCGCCTCGTCGATGCCGCGCCGCAGCCAATAGCCGAGCGGCACGAACAGGGTGCCGATCACGAAGGGCACGCGCCAGCCCCAGCTGTCCAGTTGCGGCGCGCTCAGCGTCGCGTTCAGCACCGCGCCGGTCAGCGCGCCGGCCAGCGCCGCCAGCCCCTGGCTGGAGAACTGGAACGAGGCATAGAAGCCGCGCCGGTGCGGCGGCGCCTGTTCGATCAGCAGCGTGGTGGAGGCGCCCACCTCGCCGCCCGAGGCGAAGCCCTGCAGCAGCCGCGCGAGCACCAGGATCACCGGCGCGGCCAGGCCCGCCTGCGCGTAGGTGGGCGCCGCCGCGATCATCGCGGTGCCCAGCGCCATCAGCAGCAAGGTCAGGATCATCGCGCTGCGGCGGCCCGCCCGATCGGCGTAGATGCCGATCACGACGCCGCCCAGCGGGCGCGTCACGAAACCCACGCCGAAGCTGGCCACCGCCAGCATCAACTCGCCGAAGGCCGAGCCGACCGGGAAGAACAGCCGGCCGATCAGCAGCGCGAAATAGCTGTAGACGGTGAAATCGTAGAACTCGAGCGCATTGCCGACGGCGGCCGCCGCGATCAGGCGGCGGGCCTGGCGGCGCGAGGCGCGGGCGGCGGGCAGGGCGACTTCGACGGCGGGCGATTCCATCGGCACCTCGGAGCGGGAACGGAAGCGGGGGAAGGAACGGAGAAGCAGCGGAGCAGCAGTGGAGAAGCCGCGGAGCAGGCGCGCAAGGCAAACGGCTCGCGGCGCTCGGCCTGTGATCCCGCGGCGAAGCGGGAGCAGGCGGCGCCGCGCGCCTTGCTCGCTCAGTCGACCAGCCAGCCCTCGGCGACGCGCACCCAGTAGCTCGCACCGATCGGCAGGATCGCGTCGTTGAAGTCGTAGCCGGGGTTGTGGACCATGCAGCCGCCATGGCTGCCGGTGCCGTTGCCGAGCAGCGCATAACAGCCGGGGCGCTGCTCCAGCATGTAGGCGAAATCCTCGCTGCCCATCAGCGGTGCCGTGTCCATCTCGACGCGCGCCTCGCCGAGCATCGCGCGCGCGATGCTCGCCGCGAATTCGGTCGGCGCCTCGTGGTTGACGAGCACGGGGTAGCCGTGGTCGTAGTCGATCTCGACGCCGAGCCCGTAGGCGGCCGCGTGGCCGCGCACCAGCTCGCCGATCCGCGTTTCGAGCTGCGCGCGCACGCCGGCGTCGAGCGCGCGCACCGAGAGTTTCATCACCACTGTCTCGGGAATGATGTTGAAGGTCTCGCCGGCCTGCACGCTGCCGACCGTGATCACGGCCGCCTGCTGCGCGTCGATCTCGCGCGCGACGATGGTCTGCAGGGCCAGCATCAGGCTGCCGGCCGCCGACATCGGGTCGCGCGCCATGTGCGGCATCGCGCCGTGGCCGCCCACGCCCTTCAGGCGGATCGTGACGCGATCGCAGGAAGCCATCGCGGGGCCGCTGCGGAACGCCATCTCGCCGACCGCGCGGCCCGGCATGTTGTGGAGCGCGAAGATGGCGTCGCAGGGAAAGCGCTCGAACAGGCCGTCGTCCATCATCGCCTTGCCGCCGCCGAAATTTTCCTCGGCGGGCTGGAAGATCAGGTTCAGGGTGCCCGAGAAACGCCGCGTGGCGGCCAGGTGGCGCGCCGCGCAGAGCAGCATCGCCGTGTGCCCGTCGTGACCGCAGGCGTGCATCTGGCCGGCGTGGCGGCTCGCGTAGGGCAGGCCGGTGGCTTCGTGGATCGGCAGCGCGTCCATGTCGGCGCGCAAGCCCAGCGTGCGCCGGCCGTCGCCGGCCCGCAGCACGCCGACCAGCCCGGTGCGGCCGATTCCGCGATGCACCTCGTAGCCCCATTGGGCGAGCAGCCCGGCCACCAGTTCGCCGGTGCCGGTTTCCTCGAAGGCGAGCTCGGGATGGGCATGGATGCGGCGGCGGATCTCGACGAACTCGGGGGCGAGGTCGGCGATGCCGGCGAGGACGGGCTCGGTGGCGGTCATGGAAACTCCGTGGGTGAGCGCCTGGAAGCCGCCCGGCGGCGGGCTCGGATCAGGCGAAATATCGAACGATCGCGCTCAAGCATAGGGATTTCCGACGCTCACCATAAGCTGATAAATTGCGTCGATGACAACCCGTGGTTGCCTCGGGAAAACCCTCGATACACGCGCCGGCCCAACCGCCGGACTCGCTTCCCCGCCATGAAATATCACCAGCTCAAGGCCTTCCTCTCGGTGGCCGACGAAGGCAGCATCCGCGCCGCCGCGCGCAGCCAGAACCTGTCGCCGGCCGCGCTGACCAAATCGCTGAAGGAACTGGAGCAGGCGCTGGGCGTCTCGCTGGTGCTGCGCACCGCGCGCGGCGTGCAGTTGACCGACTTCGGCCAGCGCCTGCTGGTGCGCGCGCGGCTGATCGTGGCCGAGATGCAGCGCGCCCGCGAGGACATCGAGCAGGCGCTCGGCGCGAGCCATGGCTCGGTGGCGGCCGCGATCACGCCGGCGGTGGCGCTGTCCCTGCTGCCCGATGCCTACCGGGCGTTCCGGCGCCGCTTCCCGCTCACGCGCGTGAGCCTGCAGGAAGGCTTCCCGGGCGTGGCGCTGCCCAGGCTGCACGACGGCACGCTCGATTTCGCGGTGGCGGTGGTGGTGCCCGAGCTGCTGGCCGCCGAGTTCGACCACGACACCCTCTACACCAGTCGCCTGGCGATCGCCACGCGCCGCGGCCATCCGCTGGCGGGCGCCACCTCGCTGGCCGAGCTCGTCGAGGCCGAGTGGCTGCTCAATCCCTCCCCGGAAAGCTCCTCGCAGATGCTATTCGACTGCTTCAGCGCGAACCGCCTGCCGGTGCCGGCGCGGATCGTCGAATGCCCGAGCTTCGGTGTCGCGCAGACCTTGATGGCCGGCACCGACCTGGTGGCCGCGCTGCCCGTGCAACTGCTCGATGCGCCGCTGGCGCGCGAGCGTTTCGTCGAGGTGGCGGTGCGCGAGACGATCCCGGCGCTGTCGATCCAGGTGGTGCGGCGGCGCGATACGCCGCTCACGCCGGCCGCCGCGATGCTGATCGACTGCCTGCGCGATGCGGCGCGCCGTGCCGGGCTGGCCCCGCCGCCTGCGCCGGCGCCGTGAAAATCATCGGAATCCTTACGAATGCGAGGTGCGGGCACGCGCGATGCTAGGTGCCGAAAACAATGCCGAAAACAAAAAACCTCGCCGAAGCGAGGTTTTCGAGTGCCGGGCGCGGGCGACCCGGAAGACCCGGCGCCCGGCGAAGCCGATGCGGCTTACAGGCAGGTGCTGAGATCCGCGGCGGCCGGATTCGCGGCATCGCCCACCGAGCGGAAGCCCACCCAGGTCGCGGCGCCCGAGACGCGGGCCGGACGCACCATCGCGGCGGCGCCGTTCGGCGGCTGCTGGCCCGGCACGTAGACGTCCATCGCCATGTCGTTGGCGAGCACGTCCTGCGAGATCACTTGCTGCTGGGACTTGTCGGCCCAGGTCTTGGCGATGCAGGCGGCCACCTGGTTCGCGGGCTTCTGGCTCTGACCGACGTTCTGGATGGTCCATTGCGGTTGCTGTTGCGCAAAGGCGGAAGCGGCGACGGTCAGGGCGATGAGCGGCAGCAGTTTCTTCATGTTCTCTCCTTGTTCGGTCGTTGGGACATGCCGGGCATCTTGTACGTCGATGTCGGCAGGGACTACGAAAGTGTCAGATCGCCAGTTTCCCATCATGTTCCGGTCGATTGCGCAACAGTTTGTTAAGTTGCTTGCCGAAACGTGACGAGACGTTTCCAGGTGTTTCGGAAAACGGGGCTGCCCTGGTCGCTGGTCTTGCGAAGTGGCATGGAGGGCCGGTCGGGATGTTGCGTCGAACCGGCGGTGACGATCGGCTCGGCAGCGGCTGCGCCGGCGCGATCGATCGAGGGAAGCGAGGTGGCCGTCAGCCTACGCCGCGGTTCTGGGATCGCTGGCGTAGTGTCGGTGCTGAACGGTGGCCCCGTCGCGTTTGACTGCATGATCGCAAAAAAACGCGGGGAGGATTGTTAAGCACATTTAAATCCATCACGTCGATTGTGACGATTCGTGCTCGGGGCCGGACGGGATTTTCGCGTGGCGCGTCGCGTGCCTGGCCAGGCCGCTCGCGCGCCCTTCATCGCGCCCGTGCGGCGCGGCGCGCGGGGCGCATCGGGCGCATCGCATGGAAGCGCTCGCGCTTGTGCTCCTCGTCGAAATGGCGCAGGGCCGGCTTGACCAGGTCGCTGCGCGAGACGATGCCTAGCAGGCGCCGGGAAATCGGATCGTCGAGCACCGGCAGCCGCTCGAGCCCGTGCACGGCCAACCGCGTGGCCACCAGCCGGCAGGTTTCGTTCGGCTGTGCGCAGGCGCCGGGCGAGACGCCGCGCAGCGCGGCCTCGAGCGTGGCTTGCCCGCCATGGGCGGCGTCCAGCGCGTCGAGCCGCGCCCGGTCGAGCATGGCCAGCAGCACGCCGTCGCGCAGCACTGGATAGGCGCGATGGCGCTGGTCGGCGCCGAACTGGGCCAGGCGCGTCGCGGCGATCGTTGCGTGCGCATCGATCGCGAGGGCATCGCGCGTCATCACGTCGGCCACGTCGTGGCGTTCGAGCGGATCGACGCCGTATTCGCGGTAGATGTGATAACCGCGTCGCGCGATCTTCTCGGTCATGATCGAGCGCCGCATCACCAGCGCGGAGAAACCGTGCGCCACCAGGGTGGCGGCCAGGAGCGGCAGCAGCGCGTTGGCGTCGTGGGTGAGGCCGAAGGCGAACACCACGGCCGTCAGCGGCGCGCCGAGCGTGGCGCCCAAGGTGGCGGCCATGCACACCAGCGGCCACAGCGCCGGATCGGTGCCGGGCAGCGCGGCGCCGAGCAGGGTGCCGAGCCCGGCGCCGAGCATCAGCAGCGGCGCGAGCACGCCGCCCGAGGTGCCCGAGCCGAGCGCGACCACCCAGATCGCCGCCTTCACGGCCAGGATCGCGACCACCACCTGCAAGGCCAGGTGGCCGTGCAGCAGGTCGCCGATCACGTCGTAGCCGACGCCCAGCGCGCGCGGCTCCAGCCAGCCTCCGATGCCGACCACGACGCCGCCCAGCGCGGGCCACCACATCCAGTGCAGCGGCAGCTTGCCGAACGCGTCCTCGGTACGATAGAGCGCGGCCGACAGGCCGCTGGCCAGCGCGCCGGACAACAGGCCCGCCAGCAGGCAGACGCCGAGCGCCGAGGGGGACGGCACGGCGGTGACGAGCGGGAACAGCGGTTCGCCGCCGAAGCAGAGCGCGCGCGCGAAGCCGGCCACGGCGCAGGCCAGCGCCACCGGCAGAAAGCTGCGCGGGCGCCATTCGAACAGCAGCAGTTCGACGGCCAGCAGCACGGCCGCCACCGGCGTGCCGAACACGGCGGTCATGCCGGCCGCGGCGCCGGCCACCAGCAGCGTCTTGCGCTCGGCCGCGGTGAGCTTGAAGCATTGCGCGATCAGCGAGCCGAGCGCGCCGCCCGTCATGATGATCGGGCCTTCGGCGCCGAACGGCCCGCCGCTGCCGATCACGATCCCCGAGGACAGCGGCTTGAGCACGGCCACCTTCGGCGACATGCGGCTCTTGCCGAACAGGATCGCCTCGATCGCCTCGGGGATGCCGTGCCCGCGGATCTTCTCCGAGCCGAAGCGCGCGATCAGGCCGACCACCAGGCCGCCCGCCACCGGCACCGCGATCACCCAGGCGCCGAGCGTGTTGCCGGCCGGCGAGCGGTCGGCGAAGGACCAGTGGCCGAAGAAGAACAGGTTGGTGAACAGGTGGATCAGGTTCAGCAGCACCACGGCCGCGAGCGTGCTGGTCACGCCGATCACGGCCGCGAGCAGGGCGATGCGGGGCAGGCGGACATTCGGCGCGAAATCGCGCTTGTGCGGGGCGGCGAGGTGCATGGCGGGCAGGAGAAGAAGGGGGGAGTCAGTAGTCGATCCGCGGCACCTGGAAGGCGCCGCGCAGGGATTTCAGCTCGGCGCGGTGCAGCGCGGCCAGCCGCGTCAACACCGCTTCGCCGGCTTCGAGCAGATGGACCTCGACCTGGCGGCGGTCGCTCGCGCTGCTGCGCCGCTCGACCAGGCCGGCGGCCTCGCAACGCGACACCAGCGCGACCACGCCGTGATGCTGGGCCTGCAGCCGCTCGGCCAGTTCACCGATGGTTGCCCAGGCGCGCGCCGGGAAGCCCTTGATGTGGAGCAGCAACAGGTATTGCAGCGGCGTCACGCCTTCGCTTTGCGCGGCGCGCTCGGAGAAGCGCTCGAAGCGGCGCATCTGGTAGCGGAATTCGGACAACTGCTCGAAGTCGCGCTTGTGCAGGACGTGGTTCGGATCGGTCATCGAAGCTCTGGCCAGTTAAGAATCGGCAAATATATCACGACATGATATATGTGGCCGAAATCCGGGCTGGAAACGGCGAAACACGATATGAAGGATTGGTTTGCCGCTCAGGCGGCCTGCAGGACCTGGGTGCGCCGGTACAGCGCCGAGATCAGGTCGGCCTGCGTGACCAGCCCGACCAGGCGTGCCGCGGCGTCGACCACCACGATCATCGGCTCGCCGGCCTCGGCGAACAGCGGCACCAGGTCGGTGACCGGCTCGGTCGAGAGGATGCTGGGCACGCCGGTGAGGATCGCCTGCTGGATGGTCGGGTCGCATTTCACGTCGAGGATGGCCGGATCGCGCCGGGATGCCGGGCTCGCGGCCGCGGCGAGCGGGGCCAGCCGCGCGCGGGTGACGATGCCGAGCACCCGGCGCGTGGCGTCGACCACCGGCAGCGTCTCGGTGCCGTGTCGCTCGAACATGGCGAGCGCGCTCGACACGCGGCTTTCCGGGCCGAGGCTCGCCGCCGGCCGGGCCACCAGGTCGGCGCAGCTCATGGCGCCGAAGGTGCGCGCGTAGGCGTGCAGCTCGGTTTCGCGCAGCAGCGCGTCGAGATCGTCGGTGGAGACGTCGAGCCATTCGGTGCGACGCTTCAGGACCGCCTCCAGGTCCTCCCGCGAGAAGCCGCGCGCCGACGGCCGCTGGGCATCACGCGGGGCTGCCGCGCGATGCGGATAACGATGGCCGGTGAGGGCGTGATAGACCAGCGCGGCGGCCAGCAGCGCGGCCGATTGCACGGCGATCGGCTCGAGCACGAAGCCGAAGCCGAGCGCATGCACCGAGGGGCCGCCGACCACTGCCGTCAGGGCCACCGCGCCCGAGGGCGGATGCACGCAGCGCAAGGCCAGCATCGCGCCGATCGCGAGGGCGATCGCCAGCGAGGCGGCCAGCACCGGATCCGCGATCCAGCGCGCGCAGGCCACGCCGACCGTCGCCGCCACCAGGTTGCCGCCCATCAGCGACCACGGCTGCGCCAGCGGGCTGGCCGGCACCGCGAACAGCAGCACGGCCGAGGCGCCCATCGGCGCGACCAGCAGCGGCACCGCCTCGGGGATGCCGGGCAGCAGGCGCATGCTGATGCCCACGCAGGCAATCCCGACCAGCGCCCCGAGGCAGGAGCGCAGCCGCTCGCGCGCGCTGAGCGTGACCGGCGAGGGCGCGAAACCCAGCAACCAGGCGCGCAGGCGGGCGGCGAACGACGGGGACGATGAGGGCGGCGATGGCGGCAGGGAAGCGGGCGGCATGAGTCAGGCGAAGGGCGGCGATCGGTAGCCGCGAATTATATCGCAACATGATATTTATCATGGTGCGCGCCGGGCGATCGTGGTGCGAATGTGTGCCTATTCGGGGCATCGAGCGGCCATGGCGGTGCGTATCGTGACGATGGCCGGCGCATCCGTCACGGTCCTGTCGCCTAGCTGAACAAAATGAAATCGTGATGCGCCCATGCACGATTTCACCTGCTCAGGCGTACAATTCGCGCCAACTTCGATTGTTTCAGATCAAATTCCACAAACATGCCGCCCGCGATCCCGATCCCCAGCCTGCTTCACCGGCCGAGGTCGAGCCATCGCCGGGCGTGTCGCGCGGCCCGGGCCGTCGCGGCTTTGCTCGATCCCTCGTTTCCCTGATCCCCCCATGGACATGCTCGAAAACATGCGGCTGTTCGTGCGCGTCGTCGAGGCCGGCAGCTTCACCGCCGTCGCCAAGGAAATCGCCGCCACCACAGCGCAGGTATCCCGCGCCGTCTCGAACCTCGAGGCGCACGTTCAGACGCGCCTGCTGCATCGGACCACGCGCCATCTCGGCCTGACCGAAAGCGGGCAGCGCTATTTCGAACGCTCGAAATCGATCCTCGCCGAGATCGACCACGCCAATGCCGAGGCGCGCAACGCGCTGCTCAAGCCGAGCGGCAGGATGCGAATCCACGCGATGACGGGGCTGGGGCAGAGCCACGTGGTGCCGGCGGTGGTCCGCTACCAGGACGACAATCCCGAGGTATCGGTGGACCTGACGCTCGCGCAGCGCATGCCGAACCTGGTCGAGGAAGGCTACGACGTGTCGATCGTGACCGCCGCGCAACTGCCGGATTCGGGATACGTGGCGCAGACCTGCGGGGAGAGCTGCAGCGTGCTGGTGGCCTCGCGCGATTACCTGGCGCGTCACGGCACGCCGAAGACGCCCGACGACCTGCTCAAGCACGTGTGCCTGCGGCTCGACACGCCGTCCTCGCCGGGCGGCGAGTGGCGGCTGGAGCGCAACGACGGCGAGGAGCAGCATTTCGACCTGCCGCCCTCGCCGTTCCAGGTGAACGTGCCGGATGCGCTGGCGGTGGCGCTGCGTTCGGGGCGGGGGATCGGCTCGATCGCGCTGTACACGGCGATCGACGACCTGCGCTCGGGGCGCCTGGTGCGCGTGCTGCCGAACTACCGGCTGCACACCATCCACGTATATGCCGTCTACGCCTCGCGTCGCTACCTCGACGCCAAGACGCGGACCTTCCTCGACCACCTGCGCACTACCCTGACGCCGGCGCTCGCCCACGACCTGGTCGAACTGGAGCGCCTGGCCAGCCCCGTCGCGACGGGCGCCTGAGGAACTCGGCGGCGCGGGAAGGCCGCGCCGCCGCTTGCGGGTTCAGTGCGTGATCGACAGGAACAGATAGGCCGCGAACAGCGACAGGTGGACCACGCCCTGCAGTACCGTGGTGCGGCCGGTGCCGAGCGTGAGCGTGCTGACCAGCAGCGTGAGCGCGAGCAGGGCGGTTTCCATCGGGCCGACGCCGAGCGTCAGCGGCTGGCCGGTCCAGACGAACACGGCGGCCACGGTGGGGATGGTCAGGCCGATGCTGGCGAGCGCGGAGCCCAGTGCCAGGTTGAGGCTGGTCTGCAGCCGGTTCGCGCCGGCCGCGCCGACCGCGGCCAGTCCTTCGGGCAGCAGCACCAGCGCGGCGATCACGATGCCGACCGTGGCCTCGGGCGCGCCCAGTTGCGCCACGCCGCGCTCGACCGCCGGCGACAGCAGCTTGGCCAGCAGCACCACGGCCACCAGGCTGATGAACAGGAAGCCCACGCTGGTCAGGGCGGTCCTGACGCTCGGCGGCACCGCGTGGACCGATTCGTCGGCCGTGTCGGGCACCAGGAAATAGTCGCGGTGGCGCACCGTCTGCACGAACACGAACATGCCGTAGAGCACCAGCGAGGAGACGCCCGCGAAGGCGAGCTGGGACGTGGAGAACTGCGGGCCGGGCGCCGCGCTCAGGTAGTTCGGCATCACCAGCGAGAGCACCGACAGCGAGGCCAGCACGGCCAGCGCCTTGTTGGCGCCGCGCCCCTGGAAATCCTGCTCGCCGTGCTTCCAGCCGCCTACCAGCAGGCACAGGCCGACGATCCCGTTGCAGACGATCATCACCGCCGCGAACACCGTGTCGCGCGCGAGGCCGGCCTTCTCGGGGCCGGAGGACAGCATCACCGAGACGATCAGCGCGACCTCGATGATGGTCACGGCCACCGCCAGCACCAGGGTGCCGAACGGCTCGCCGACGCGGTGCGCGACCACCTCGGCATGGTGGACGGCCGCGAACACCGAGCCGGCCAGCGCCACCGCGACCAGCGCGATCGCGAAACTCTCGCCGGGAATGAAGCGCGACAGGCCGAGGATCAGCCACGCGGCAATAGGCGCCCAGAGGGTCCAGCGAGGCAGGGCATTCGAGGAGTGCGGCATCGGGGATCCTTGGGTCGGGGTGGAGGCGGGGGAAATTCTAACAGGCGCGGGCCGGTGTTCCGGCCCCGCGATACCCGGATGCGACGAATGGAGCGGCCGGCGCCGGCTCAGGCCGCCGCGCCGTTGGGGCGCGCATCGACCTTGCGGTCGATCTCGTCGCGGTTCGGCAGGGTCTTGATGTCGTAGTCGGCCTGCAGGGCCAGCCAGAACTCCGGCGTGGTGCCGAAGTAGCGCGACAGGCGGTAGGCCGTGTCGGCGGTGATGCCGCGCCGCTCGTTGACGATCTCGTGCATGCGGGTGGCCGGCACCATCAGCGCCAGCGACAGCGCGTTGACGCTGAGCGCGAGCGGCACCAGGAACTCCTCGCGCAGGATTTCGCCGGGGTGGATGGCGGGCATCGCGTTGACGGGCTTCACACTCTTGGCATTCATGCGGACCTCGCGGCTGAATCAGTGATAATCGACGATCTCGACGAGCTCGGGCCCCCGGCTGCTCCAGACGAAACAGAGGCGCCAGCGCTCGTTGATCCGGATGCTGTATTGCCCCGCGCGATCGCCGAACAGGCCTTCGAGCTGGTTGCCGGGCGGCACGGCCAGGTCGCGCAGCGCCTGGGCCGCATCGAGCATGGCCAGCTTGCGCTGGGCCACGCGTGCCACGGCACGCCAGGCCGGCGGCGATTCGCCGGCGAACAGCGCGGCGGTGCGCTTGCATCGGAATGACTGGATCATAATGGAGTGGGTATAACGTGTAAAGTAATACGCGACCCAATCCGCGCAGATGTGCGGATTTGCCCGCGAGCCCCCTCGACTGTGAACCCCGCGCTCGCCGCGGCCCATTCGTCCAAATGGCCAGCGCGGGCGCGCGGCGCTGCACTACAATGGCGCCGGCCCGGGATTCGGCCGCCTTCGCGAGCGGCCCCGAGGCTCGATCCGCATCCCGCTTTCGCACGATCCCTTGATCCTTCCGACCGATGATCATTGACCGCCTGATTTCCGAGATCCTGTTCGGCTTTACCGGCCTGATGGGCATCATCAACCCCTTCGGCATCGCCTTCCTGTTCCTCGAGCGCACCGATTCGCTCACCGAGCGGCAGCGCGCCGTGCTCGCGCGCAAGGTGGCGATCAACGCCTTCATCGTGCTGCTGGTGGCCTTCTTCCTCGGCACGCCGGTGCTGCATTTCTTCGGGATCTCGATGGAGGCGCTGCGTATCGGCGGCGGTTTCGCGGTGGCCGTGTCGGGCTGGCAGATGCTGAACGCGCCCGACGTGCCGGGCGGCGACGCGGCCGTCAAGCCGATCGACCCGCGCAACGTGATGGCGCGCGCCTTCTTCCCGCTGACGATTCCGCTCACGGTGGGCCCCGGCTCGATCGCCACCGCGATCGCGCTGAACGCCAATCGCACCCACAAGCTCTCGGAATTCCTGCTCTCGAGCATCGTCTCGGTGGCCGTGTCGGCGCTGGTCGCGCTGGTGATCTGGCAGACCTACAGCCGCGCCGAGGTGCTGGCCCGCTATCTCGGCACCGAGGGCACCAAGGTCGCGCAGCGCGTGTCGGCCTTCCTGCTGTTGTGCGTCGGCGTGCAGATCATGCTGACCGGCTTCTCGGCCTTCCTGCAGCCGCTGGCCGACCAGATCAAGTAAGCCTGCCTGGAAGGGCGGCGCGCTCGCGGTCGGGTGGATGCGCGGCGCGCGCCGGGGCTCGGAATCGAGCCGTGGAGGATGACGGCGCCGCGCCGCGCGGGCGGGCGCCGGGTTGATGCGTCAGGTGCCGGTGGCGGCGCGCAGCGGGTAGGTGAACAGCGCGAAGTGGATCAGGTCGAAGCCCGCATGGGCGAGCCAGGCCGCGCGCAGGCCGCCGAAGCGGTAGGCCAGGCCGTAGCCGATGCCGGCCAGCGCCGCGAAGCCGATCAGCGCGATGCCGCCCGAGGCATGGGTGGCCGCGAACAGCAGCGAGGCGACCAGCACCGCCAGCCATTGCCCGCCGCCCACGCGCGCCAGCGCGATTTCCAGGCCGCGCTGCACCCAGCCGCGGTAGAAAGCCTCCTCGGCCAGCGCCACGATCAACAGGTTGTTGACCAGCCAGAGCCAGCCGAACGCCGGCCATTTCGGCGCGAAACCCACCGCGCCGGCCGTCAGCGCGACCGCCAGGCAGACCAGCGCGGTGCCCGCGGCCGCGGCCGCGCCGATCGGCACCGCCTTGCTCCAGCGCGCGGCGCGCACTGCCGAGGGCAGCACCCACAGCAGCCAGAGCCCGACCAGCGCCTTGTCGGCGTTCAGGTACATGGTGAACGGCACCGCGTCCGGCGTGACGCGCAGCGCGTGGATCACGCGCAGGTTGTGGAAGCCGGGCAGCCAGTGTTGCGACAGGGCGTAGCCCAGCACCGTGAACAGCACGCCGCCGGCGATGCGCAGCGGCCAGGCGCGCGTGCCGGCGATCGCCCAGGCGGCGAGCGCGAGACCGGCCAGCGGCGCCAGCGCGATCGGCGCGAGCTGGCCCAGCGCGAAGGCCGCGCCGTAGCCGACCAGGGCCAGGATCAGGCTCGCGACTCGGAGCCGGGGACACCACGCGAGCAGCGCGGCGGCGAAGATCGCTGCCCAGGGCAGCAGCATCGTCGTC
Organism: Burkholderia sp. Cy-637; assembly: GCF_011753175.1. Classification (NCBI taxonomy): domain Bacteria; kingdom Pseudomonadati; phylum Pseudomonadota; class Betaproteobacteria; order Burkholderiales; family Burkholderiaceae; genus Burkholderia; species Burkholderia sp. Cy-637. The sequence goes on from NZ_VWWC01000095.1 coordinate 22,838, forward strand.
GGGAAATCGGACATTTCGGGGAAGGATGAGCCAAACGGGCGCTCATCATAGCCTGCGCCGGGCGGTTTCCGCGTCGAGGAAATGTAGCGAGGACGGCGGCCGGCAGGGCGCGCGGCCGTCGCGGCCCGTCGATCGAGGCCGGGTGATGCGGATCAATGCAGCACGAGCGGCCCGAGCGGCCGGCGTGGCGGACGAGCCCCGGCAGGCCGACGCTGCGGGCCCGCCGTCGTAGGGAAGGCGCCGGCGCTGCGGCAGACTCGCCGCGCGGGTCCGCCGGGGCTCGGTTTTCAGGACGCCGATTCGGGTTTCGCGCCGATCGTGAACTCGAACGAGGCCACGCCGTCGACACCGCCCGCGACGCGGTCGCCCGGTTGCAGCGCGCCCACGCCGGCCGGCGTGCCGGTGAAGATCAGGTCGCCCGCCTGCAGCTCGATGGCCTGCGACACGTAGGCGACGATATCGGGCACGGGCCAGATCATGTCGGCCAGGTCGCCTTGCTGGCGCGCTTCGCCGTTGACGGTCAGCCAGATCCGGCCGTTTTGCGGATGGCCGAGCTTGGCGGCCGGATGCAGGGGCGTGACCGGGCCCGAGGCGTCGAAACCCTTGGCCCAGTCCCAGGGGCGGCCCAGCTTCTTGGCCTCGGCCTGCAGGTCGCGACGCGTCAGGTCGACGCCCACGCCATAGCCCCACACGTGGTCGAGCGCGTCGGCCGCCGCGATCCGGCTGCCGCCCTGGCCGATCGCGATCACCAGTTCGATCTCGTGGTGCAGGTCGGAGGTCAGCGTCGGGTAGGGGATCGTGCCTTCGGCGGGCACCACCGCGTCGGCGGGCTTGCCGAAGAAGAACGGCGGCTCGCGGCTCGGATCGGCGCCCATTTCGCGGGCATGTTCCGCGTAGTTGCGGCCGACGCAGAACACGCGGCGCAGCGGGAAGCGGGCGGACGAATCGGCGACCGCGACGGAAACGGGGGCCGGCGGCGTGACGACGTAGTCGGCGGAATGGGCGCTCATGGCGTAACTCCTGGCTTGGACGGTTGGCGGGGGCCGCGGCTCGCGGCACGATGCAACGATAACAAGCCGCCGGCGGGCGCGATGCGACGAAGCTGTCGAGATTCTGGACAAATCTACGTTTCGCGCGGCCGGCGCGCCGGGGCGGGCCGATCGCGGGTTCAGGCGCCGCCGGGGTCGTCGGATGTGTTTTCGGCCTTGGTTTCGGCGCCGCCGGCGCGAGAGTCGCCGGCAGGGGCGTTGTCATCGATACCGGCCGCCGCGGCGCCGGTTTCGGCATCGGCATCGACTTCGGTTTCGCGCTCCGAATCGGCCTCGGCACCGGCACCGGCACCGGCGGCCGCCAAGCCCGCCGCGCGCGCCTCGGCATCCTCGCCGTTGGCCTCGCGATAGTCCTTCGGCGACATCCCCACGCAGGCCCGGAAGCGCCGCGAGAAATACCCCTCGTCGCGAAACCCGACGTCGTGCGCGATATCGGCGATGCGCCGCGTGGTGTGCGCGAGCAGCGACTGCGCGAGCGCGATGCGCCGCTCGGTCACCAGCTCGGTGAAGGTGCTGCCGGTTTCCTTGCGGATCAGGTGGGCCAGGTAGTTCGGCGACAGGAAGGCGGCCTCGGCGGTGCCGGTCAGCGTCAGCTCGCCGCTGGTCAGGTTGGCGCGGATGTGGCGCATCACGCGGGCCAGCGCGTCGCGCCGGCCGGCCCTCTGGGCGCCGTGGCTCTGCGCCAGCTTGCCGAGCGCGCCCGCGTACTGGGTGCTGACCAGGCCGATCAGCTGCAGCAGGTAGCCGCGCAGCAGGGTCACCGAGCCGAAGCTGCGTTCCCGGTTCACGTCGAGCATGCGCTGCGCGAGCCGGCGCGCGTCCTCGAAGGCGTCGCCGGTCAGGATGTAGTCGAGCCGCTCCTGGAAGCGGAACGGCGCGAGTTCCGGCACGCGCTGCACCGGCACGTCGTCGAGGTCGAGCGGATCGACGTCCAGATCGCTGCGCAGGAACTGCTGCGAGAAGTTGATGACGATGAAGTGCGCGCCCGGCGGATGCGGGATCAGATGCTCGCGAAACGGCAGGATGAAGGCCAGCGCGCCGCGCGGGAAGGGGCGCGTGACGCCGCCGATGCGTTGCTGCGTGTCGCCGCCGAGGTTGAACTGGATCTGGAAATAGGCGTGGCGATGCGGCTCGGTGATCGGCTGCCGGGTGGTCTGGTCCCGGATGTAGAAGTCGAGGCGGTCGCTGCGCTCGGGCATGGCATAGGTGCGCGGCTGCGAATTGGCTGGCATGGCGGATGATGCTGGGTGGTACGGTTCGAGCCGCGATGGTACAGCGGTTGGGCGCCGCGCGTGACACTTCCGTTACGCGCGGCGGCCATGCCGGGCCGAACCGCGCCGGGCGGGAGCGGTTCCCGCCGATGTTCGGCCGGTGTTCCGGGCGGCGTCGCGGCCCGCTTTCCAGGCCAGGTTCCAAGCCACGTTTCAGCCCGGCGCGGCCGCGGCCCGACGCGGGCGCAGCAGCATCGCCACCAGCGTGCGGGCATTGTCATGCAGGCGCCGCGGCTCCTGGTAGACGCGCTCGATCACGACGATGCCGCGCGTGAAGGTGATGATCAGCGCCGCCGCTTCCTTCGCCGGCACGCTCGGCTCCAGCGCCGGGTCGGGCTGCGCCAGGCGCGCCGCCAGCACCGCCTCGAAGCGGTCCAGCATGGCCGCCAGCGCTTGCCGGATCGGCTCGTCGATGCGATCGCCGGCCACCGCGGTCTTGGTCGACAGGCAGCCGCGGGTGGGCGTGCCGGTGGTCATCGAGGCGATCACGTAGGCGAAGAAGGCCTCGAGCGCCTGGTCGAGGCGCGGCGCCTCGAGCGTGCGTCGCGCGCCTTCCAGGAAGCGTGCCGCATAGACCTCGAACACGCGCAGGAACAGCGTTTCCTTGTCCTGGTAGGCGTTGTAGAGCGAGCCCCGCTGCACGCCGGTGGCGGCCGCCAGTTCCTGCATCGAGGTATCCGCGTAGCCCTTCTTCCAGAACAGGGCGAGCGCCTTGTCGAGCATCTCGCCCTCGTCGAACTGTCTTACGCCGGCCATGATGGTCCTCCAGATTCCTGCTTGAAACGACTGTCGGGCGCCATTAAACAAATCTTTGACGGGACTGTCAAGTTTGACTAGAGTGTCGAACTTGACATCGATGTCAAAGATAATCCGGCATCCATGCTTTCCCCGGTCGTTTTCCGTCATGCGCGGGCGCGAAGCTCGCGCGGCGTCACAGGAGTCCTTGCCTCATGTCCACCCCATCCTTGGCCGGCGCCCAGGCCGCGCCCGGCGCGGCCGCCATCTGGCGAGCCATCTTCGCGGGTTTGTGCGCGAGCCTGGTCGGCATCGGCCTGGCGCGTTTCGCCTATACGCCGCTGCTGCCGTCGCTGATCGAGGCGCACTGGTTCGCCGCCACCGACGTGGTGTTCCTCGGCGCCGCCAATCTCGCCGGCTACCTGCTCGGCGCGCTGGCCGGGCGGCCGCTGGCGCGGCGCTTCTCGAACCGCGCGGTGCTGCGCGCGATGATGCTGCTGGTCACGCTGGCCTTCGCCGCCTGCGCGTTCCCGGTTTCCGAAGCCTGGTTCTTCGTCTGGCGGCTCGCCTCGGGCATCGCGGGCGGCGCGATCATGGTGCTGGTGGCGGCCACCGTGCTACCGCACGTGCCGGCCGCGCGCAAGGGCACCGCGAGCGGCGCGGTGTTCCTCGGGCTGGGGCTCGGCATCGCCGGCTCGGGCACGCTGGTGCCGCTGCTGCTCGGCTTCGGGCTGCGCGATACCTGGCTCGGCCTGGCGCTGTTCTCGGCGCTGCTCAGCGCGGCGAGCTGGTTCTGCTGGCCGCGCTCGGGTGTGGCCGCGACGGCGGCGGGTGCGGCCGGCGGCGATGCCGGGGCGCAGGCCGCGCTGCCGCCGCTGCCGGCGGACACGCCGCGCACCGTGCTGCTGCTCTACGTCGAATACGGGCTGATGGCGCTCGGGCTGGTGCCGGCGATGGTGTTCCTGGTGGATTTCGTGGCGCGCGGTCTGGGCGCGGGCGCCCATCTCGGCGCGCTGTTCTGGATCCTGTACGGGATGGGCGCGATCGCCGGGCCGCCGCTGTATGGTTTTCTCGCCGACCGGTTCGGGCCCACCCGCTCGATGCGCGCGGTGATGCTGGTGCAGGCGCTGGTGGTCGCGGCGCTCGCGCTGTCGACCAACCTGGTGGCGGTGGGCCTGCTGACGATCGTGATCGGCAGCTTCCCGCCCGGCATCGTGCCGCTGATGCTGGCCCGCGTGCACCAGACGCTGCCCGAGCGGCATGCGCGGCAACATGCGATGTGGAGCCGGGCGACCACCGTGTTCGCGGCCTCGCAGGCGCTTTGCGGTTATGCCTATTCGGCGATCTTCAGCCTGAGCGGCGGCCGGCACGCCTTGCTGTTCGCGATCGGCGCGGCGGCGCTGGCGATCGGGTTCCTGGTCGATTGCGCGATCCGCCGCGCGCCCGCCGGGTCGCAAGTCGAGACGGTGCGTTGAGCGAGCTTGCCTTGCACGCCGCGACCTGATCGTCGCGGCGGCCTGGCTTGCCGTCGATAGCGCGACATGGCCGCGGCGTGGCGAAGAGGGGAGATTCTCAAACCGGATCGCCACGCGCGATGCCGTGTGGCGATTCTTCAGTGGTGGCTCGATACCTCGACGGCAAGACGGCGGCGCAAGCCGCGCCGCCGTCTTGCCTCGGAATCAGCGCGCGGCAGCCGAGGCCGGCACCGGCGCCGCGGCGGGCACCGACGTACCGCTCGCGTCGCTTGCACGGCTCGCGCCGCCTTCGGCTCCCGCGCCCGTCTCGCCATCCCAGCCGCCGCCCAGCGCCAGGAACAGGCGTACCTGATCCGCCGCCACCTGGCCCTCGGCCGCGGCCACCTGCGCATGCACGCTGGTCAGCGTTCGCGTGGCATCCAGGTCCGAAATGAAGGACTCGCGCCCCGCCGCGTAGAGGCGATGCGTCTCGTCAGCCGAGTCGCGCGCCGATTGATACGCGGTACGCAGCGCGTCGGCGCGCTGCGTATCGGCGGCGTAGGTGGCCAGGCTGCTCTGGGTCTCGCGCAGCGCGTTCAGCACCACGCCGTCGAACTGCGCCAGCGCGCCGCCGGTGGCGGCCTCGGCCTCGCGCACGCGGGCCCGCTGGCCGTTGGCGGGAAAGGTCCAGCTGATCAGCGGGCCGAACGACCAGCGGTTGGTGGTCGGCGAGAACAGGTCGCCGAAGATCCCGGTGGTGCCCACCGAGGCGCCGAAGCTGACGCTCGGATACATATCGCCGATCGCCACGCCCACGCGCGCCGTCGAGGCGGCCAGCTTGCGCTCGGCCTCGCGCACGTCGGGGCGCCGCCGCAGCAGCGCGGTGCCGTCGCCGACCGGGATCGGCTGGCTCAGCCGGGGCAGCCGCTTGCAGGCCAGGGCGGCGGGCGGCAGTTCGGCCGGCGCGCGCGCGAGCAGGGCCGCGAGCTGGTATTGCGCGACCTTGCGGCGACCCTCGAAGCGCGGGATGTCGGCCGCCAGCGTGCGAACCTGGGTGGTGCCGGTGGTCACCTCGGTCTGGCTGCCGCGGCCCGCGTCGCGCAGTCGGCGCGACAGCGACACGCGCTGCTGCTGCAGCGCCAGCGACTGCTTCGCGATCTCGAGTTCCTCGGCCGCCGAGCAGGATTCGACATAGGCGCGCACCACGTCGGCCACCACCGTGATGCGGGCCAGGTCGCCGGCGGCCTTGACCGCGTCGGTATCGGCCCGCGCCGCCTCGACGCCGCGCTTGAGCTTGCCGAACAGGTCGAACTCGTAGGACACGTTGATATTGAAGGCGCCTTCGTTCACCACCGGCAGCTTCTCGGTCAGCAGGTATTGCTCGGCCGATTCCTGGGCGCGCTGCGCGCCGCCCGCGAAACCGCCGGAGAAGCCGCCCTGGGCGTTGGCCACGTCGAGCGCGGCGCGCGAGCGGGCCAGGTTGGCGGCTGCCACGCGCAGGTCGGTATTGGACTGCAGGGCCAGTTGCACCAGGCCGTCGAGCACCGGGTCGTCGTAGAGCCGCCACCAGTTGGCCGGCACCGTGCCGTGCGAGACCAGCGAGCTGCCGTCGCCGGCGCCGTCGAGCGGCGCGTTCGCCAGCGGCGCGTTGACCAGGGCCTGTTTCGGCAAGCGGTAGTTCGGGCCGACCGTGGTGCAGGCACCCAGCGCCACCGCCAACGCGGCGGCGGCCAGCGGCGCGAGCGCGGCGCGCCGGCGCGATCGCGGGCCGCTCATC
>NZ_VWWC01000096.1:0-27958 GCF_011753175.1 Burkholderia sp. Cy-637
CCTCTTCCACCGCGATCTCATCGAACGGGTTCATCGACATCTTCACGTTCGCGATATCGACGCCCGTTCCGTCCGACTTCACGCGAACCTTCACGTTGTAGTCGACCACTCTCTTTACCGGCACCAGAATCTTCAATGCATGCTCCTTCCCAGCCCAGGCTGGCTTGTATTGAACCGGCCCATTACACGTGGATTCGGCGGTTTCGACCACTACCAATTAGCTTTGCCGGTCATAGCATGGGCCTATTGGCCGGGCACGCGAATTGCCCCCTGGCGCCGCCCAACACCGCCGATGAAGCTTTCATGTCGATTGGCTGACGGCAGCGACAGGTCCAGCGCCGTTCGCCGGGAAAATTGCAACCATCCATGACGAAGCTCGCATCGACGCCCAAAACGATGCAACACTACGCATCGCCTTGTATTCCATGGCCGGCACGCCGCATGCGCGCCGGCCGTCGCGTTCCCTCTTCCGTTCCGGCGCCGGCCATGCCTCGCGGCACGGCCGGCGCGCGTCACTCCCATGAGGTGTCCGTCACATGCGAACCCGAAGCGCATCGTCCGACCTGTTGTTCTTCCTGAGGTCGTGGTTCGAGAACCCGATGAACGTGGCCGCGATCGCGCCCTCCGGCGAGCCGCTGAGCCGCCTGATCACGCGCGACATCACCGGCATCGACGGCCCCGTGCTGGAACTGGGCGCCGGCACCGGCGTGTTCACGCGGGCCCTGCTGCAGCGCGGCCTGGCCCAGCGCGACCTGATCCTGGTGGACAACAGCGAGCGCTTCGGCAGCCTGCTGGCCGAGCGCTTCCCCGATGCGAAGATCGTGATCGGCGACGCGGCCGCGCTGGCACCGCTCGGCGTGGCGCTGCCGCAATCGGTCGGCGCGGTGGTCAGCGGCCTGCCGCTGCTGTCGATGCCCAGGCCGAAAGTGGCGGCGATTCTCGAAGGCGCGTTCCACTACCTGCGCGAGGATGGCGCCTTCCATCAGTTCACCTACGGGTATCGCTGCCCGATCCCGCGCCGCACGCTCGACGCGCTGGGCCTGAAGGCCAGTTGCGTGGGCCGCGTGATCCGCAACCTGCCGCCGGCCGCCGTCTACCGCATCACGCGCAAATGAACGACCGGGGCGCCGCCCCGCAGCACCCTGGGCTTCAGGAAATCGCCTTGCCGCAATCCGCCGCGACCACGCCCGTGTAGCGACGGTCGGGATGCAGGCGCGCGTAGTGGCAGCGGCGCATCGAGATGAACCTGCGGTATTCCGGGGGCGAGGGATAGGTCTGCTTCTCGTCGGCCGCGCTGACACCGCGCAGCCAGGCATCCACCAGTTGCGCCTGCACCCGGTCGCGCGCGGCGGCCGGTGCCGACAATCGAGACAATTGCGCGTCCGAAGCGTGGACAAAATTGGCCGCGGCGGCCAGCAGCGGCACCATGGCCGCGCCGATCAGGAATTTCTTCATTGGGAATCCTCGATATGCGAGGCGGCCCGGCGCACGACCGCCCCTCGGCCGCATCGATATCGGCCGATAGGGAAATTCGTCACCTCCGTGAGCGGAGATCGACACGAGACGATCGGCGCGCCTGCTGGACCGATCGGGCACCAGCCTAACGAAGCGCCGGGCTCGTCGTCTGAAGAATGGGGGACGTGAAAATGAAGATTTCTTTTGATGACGGCTTGCCGTCGGGCTGTTACGCCTGCCCGCGGCAGCCTGCATCGCGTTGCGCCAGGTGCCGCGCCCTTGCGGCGCGGCGGCGGGGATGAGCGGCGGGACGCGCTCGCGCCCCGCCGAGGCGCATCAGTTCGCGCCGATGCCCGAGGACACCTTCCAGATATCGACGTTGCCGTCCTGCGCATGACGGTCGATCTCGGCCAGTTCCTCGGCCGTGAACGAGAGCTGCTTGACCGCATCGAGCGAATCGTCGAGCTGGGCCACCGTGCGCGCGCCGATCAGCGTCGAGGACACGCGAGCATCGCGCAGCGTCCAGGCGATCGCCATCTGCGCGAGCGTCTGGCCACGGCGCTCGGCGATCGCGTTCAGCGCACGGATCCGCTCCAGGTTCTGCTCGCTCAGCATGCCCGCGTTCATCGAGCCGCTGCGCGCGACACGCGCGTCGGCCGGCACCTCCTTCAGGTACTTCGAGCTGAGCAGCCCCTGCGCGAGCGGCGAGAAGCCGATGCAGCCCACGCCGAGTTCGTCGAGCGTCTGCAGCAGGCCGTGCTCGATGCCGCGGTTCAGCATCGAATAGTTCGGCTGGTGGATGAACAGCGGCACGCCTTCCGATTCGAGGATCTTGGCGGCCTGGCGCGTCAGTTCCGGCGAATACGAGGAGATCCCGACGTAGAGCGCCTTGCCCTGCTTGTGCAGTTGCACCAGCGCGCCCATGGTTTCGTCCAGCGGCGTATCCGGATCGACGCGGTGCGAATAGAACACGTCGACGTAGTCGAGCTTCATGCGGCGCAGGCTCTGCTCGCAGCTCGCGATCAGGTGCTTGCGCGTGCCGGTCGGGCCGCCGTAGGGGCCGGGCCACATCGCCCAGCCGGCCTTGGTCGAGATCACCAGTTCGTCGCGATACGGCTTGAAGTCGGCGGCGAGCCAGCGCGCGAAGTTTTCCTCGGCGGAGCCGGCGGGCGGGCCGTAGTTGTTGGCCAGATCGAAGTGCGTGACGCCGCGATCGAAGGCGCGGCGCAGGATCGCGCGGCCCGTCTCGAACACGTCCACGCCGCCGAAGTTCTGCCAGAGACCGAGCGAGATCGCCGGCAGCACCATCCCGCTGCGGCCGACCCTGCGGTAGGGCATGGCGTCGTTGTAGCGATTCGAATCAGCCAGATACTGCGTCATGGATGTCTCTCCTGAACCGTTGAAGGCACTTGCGAAAACGGCGAGTGTAGAGGCCTTCGTCGCCGGCGGGAAATTGATTGTGGAGATTGCATCCATCTATTTCCGGAATAGATCGACCGCGCGAACGGCCGGGATCAGATTGGACAGGCCGGATTCTGCACCAGAAACAGGGCGAGCGGCACGGAACGCAAGAATCGCTATCGACTCAAGCAAACGGCGGCGGCTTGGAGGCGAACACCGCCCACGCGATACTGGCGCATCCCGCTGCGCCTGCCCTGCTGCATCGACCCACGAGGAGGCGCCGTCGTTCGTCCCTCCCTGCGCCCTTTCCATGTCGAAGACCCTGACCGTCATCGTTTCGAATTCCATCAGCGCCGACCTGAGCGTCTACCGCCTGGACCCCGATGCGCCCTCGATGCAGGCCGCCGGGCGCCACCCGCTCGGCCCGCAACTGATGCCGCTGGCGATCGCATCGGATCGCTGCACGCTGTTCGCCGCGCTGCGCAGCACGCCGCCGGCCATCGCGCGATGCCGGCTCGATCCCGGCACCGGCCAGCTCGCGACCGACTACCGGCTCGACGTCGGCGCGGGCCACGTCTCGCTGGCGATCGATCGCGCCGGGCGCTTCCTGTTCGGCGCCTCCTACGGCAGCCACCAGTTGGTGGTGCACGCCATCGCCCGCCTCGACGAAGGCGATGCAAGCCCGCTGCAAACGCTCGAAGGCATTCGCAACGCCCATGCCGTGCTGGTCTCGCCCGACGACCGCCATGTCTACGTCACCTCGCTGGGCAGCGACGCCCTGCTCTGCTGCTCGCTCGATGCAGAACGCGAGGCGCCGCTCGAGATCGTCGACACGCTGGCCTTCGACAAGGGCTTCGGCCCGCGCCACATGCGCTTCTCGCCCGACGGCGCCTGGCTCCACGTGCTCAGCGAGTTCCGCGCGACGGTAGCCGTGTTCCGGCGCGACCCGCGCACCGGCAGGCTCAGCCGCCACCACGTCACGACGCGCCCGCCCGAACTCGCGGCGATGCGCGACGGCCAGGCCCGGCCGCCCGCCACCGAGCCGCAACCCGATCCGGCCACGGTGGCCGGCGCGATCTGGGCGGCCGACCTGCAGGTGCGCCCCGACGGCCGTTTCGTCTATCTGTCGGAGCGCACCACCAGCCGGCTGTTCGTATTGCGCGTGGAGGCCGACGGCACGCTCGCGCATGCGGGCGCCGTGTCGACCGAAACGCAGCCGCGCGGCTTCGCGATCGATCCGGGCGGGCGCTGTCTGGTCGCCTGCGGCGAGCATTCGCCCCAGGTATCGCTCTACCTGATCGATGCCGCCTCGGGCCTGCCGGCCCTGCATTCGCGCCATCCCGGCGGCCAAGGCGCGAACTGGGTGGAGATCGTCGCGGGCGGGGCCTGACGCAAGCGGGCAGGCCGGGGCAAGCCCGGTGCCCGCCCGCTCACAGGCCGCGCTTGTACGCCTCGTAACGCGCCTTGTTCTCCTCGTTCGGCGGATAGAGTCCCGGCAGCGAGGCGCCGTTGCGCACCTGCTCGATGATCCAGCCTTCCAGCCGCTCCTGCTCCACCGCGGCCGCCGTGATCTCGTCGACCAGCGCGGCCGGGATCACCACCGCGCCGTCGGCATCGACGACGATCAGGTCGTTCGGGAACACGGCCACGCCGCCGCAACCGATCGGCTCCTGCCAGTTCACGAAGGTCAGGCCCGCCACCGAGGGCGGCGCCGCCACGCCGCTGCACCACACCGGCAGTTGCGTGTCGAGCACGCCGGCCACGTCGCGCACCACGCCGTCGGTGATCAGCGCGGCCACGCCGCGTTGCTGCATGCGCTGGCAGAGGATGTCGCCGAAGATGCCGGCGTCGCGGATCCCCATCGCGTCGACCACCGCGATGCAGCCGCCCGGCATGGCCTCGATCGCCGCGCGCGTCGAGCGCGGCGAGGACCAGGATTCCGGCGTGGCGAGATCCTCGCGCGCCGGCACGAAACGCAGCGTGAAGGCCCGGCCGACCAGGCGCGGCTGGCCCTCGCGCAAGGGCTGCGCGCCGCGAATCCAGACATTGCGCAGGCCCTTCTTCAGCAGCAGGGTGGTGAGGGTGGCGGTCGTCACGGACGACAGCGTGTCGATGATGCCTTGCTCGTCTGCCATGGCAGCTCCTTGCAGCGAGGCCGCGCCGTCTCGCGACGCGCGGCCCCGGGTTCGATCGGGAATCGGGACTCAGATGCTGGCGACCAGGCCGCCGTCGATGCGCACCACCGAGCCCGTCACATAGGCCGCGCGCGTGCTGGCCAGGAAGGTGACGACGTCGGCGTACTCGGCCGGCTCGCCGTAGCGGCCCAGCGGAATCGAGGCGGTGCTCTCGGCGCTCACCTGCTCCACCGGCCGCCCTTCGCGGCGCGCCTTGGCCTCGTCGAGGAAGCGGATCCGGTCGGTGGCGATGCGCCCCGGCACCACGATATTGGCCGTGATGCCGTCGCGCGCGACCTCGCGCGCCAGCGTCTTCGACCAGCCCAGCAGCGAGGCGCGCAGCGCATTGGACATGCCGAGGTTCGGGATCGGCGCGATCACGCCCGAGGAGGCGCTGGTGATCACGCGGCCCCAGCGGCGCTCGCGCATGCCGGGCAGCACCCGATCGGTAATCGCGATCACCGACAGCACCATCGACTCGAAATACTTGCGCCAGGCATCGCTCGGCTGGCCCGAGGCCGGCGTCGGCGGCGGGCCGCCGGTATTGTTGACGAGCACGTCGACGCCGCCGAAGCGCGCCTCGATCGCCGCCACGTGGCGCTCGATCGAGGCCAGGTCGGACAGGTCCCAGTGCAGCGCGAGCACCTCGGCGCCCATCGCCTCGACCGCCTGCTTCGATGCCTGCAAGGCCGCCTCGTCGAGATCGGCCAGCACCAGCCTGGCGCCTTCCCCGGCCAGCGCCGTCGCGATCGCGCGGCCGAGGCCGCCGCCGCCGCCCATCACGAGCGCGGTCTTCGTGTTCAAACCCAGATCCATGTGCTTGCGTTCTCCCGGCCCTCGGGCCATGTGGTGGATAACAAAGATGCCTGCCGCGCCGCCGGCTCAATCAACCTGGTCGGGATCGCCCGTGTACTCGACGCGGCAGCCGAAGCCGCCATGGAACAGCGCCTCGAGTTCGTCCTCGGCGGCCGAGCCGGCGAGAATCCCGGCCGCGTGGCGCTCGGCATCGTCCTCGGGCCGGTAGCCGAGCCAGCGCGCATTGGCGTTGTCCCAGCGGTTGCGCGCGTTGTCCGACACGCCGTACACGACCACGAAGTGATAATCCGGATGGTCGATCGCGCGGCGCACCAGTTGCACCGTGTCGCGATGGCTGATCCAGGTGTAGAGATGGCGCGGCGCGCTGGGCCGGTCGTCGGGGCGGAACGAGCCGATCCGCAGGCAGGCCACCGAGAGCCCGTGCTTGTCGGCATAGAGGCGCCCGAGCGCCTCGCCGAACACCTTGGACACGCCGTAGCGGCTGTCGGGCCGCGGCTGGACCTGGTCGTCGATCATGCGATCGCGCCGATGGAAACCCACCGCGTGGTTCGAGCTCGCGAAGATCAGGCGCTTCACGCCGGCCAGCCGCGCCGCCTCGAACACGTTGTAGCAGCCCTCGATGTTCATGCGGCGGATCCGCTCCCAACTGTCCTCGTCGGGAATCCCCGCCAGGTGCACCACGCAGTCGATGCCGTCCATCGCGCGCAGCAGCGCATCGGGATCGTTGATGTCGACCGTGACGACCTGCTCGCCCTCGCGCGCCGGCTGCTGCTCGGCGATATCGGCCAGCCGCAGCAGCGGATAGGCCCCGCGCAGCCCCTCGCGCAGCACGCGGCCGATCTGCCCCGCCGCGCCCGTGATCAATACCTTGCTCATGTTCCCGTTCCTCTCAGCTCATGATGCCGATCTGCCAGGGCACGAACTCGTGATCGCCCAGGCCCAGGGTCTCGCTGCGCGTGCGCTGCCCGGAGGCGGTCGCCAGCAGCGCGTCGAAGATCTCGCGCGCGCAGCTCTCGATGGTGGCCGTGCCGTCGAGGATGCCGCCGCAATTGAGGTCCATGTCCTCCTGCAGCCGCCGGTACATCGGCGTATTGGTGGCCAGCTTCAGCGAGGGCACCGGTTTCGCGCCGAACATCGAGCCGCGCCCGGTGGTGAAGGCGATCAGGTTCGCGCCGCCGGCGATCTGCCCGGTGGCCGAGACCGGATCGAAACCCGGCGTGTCCATGAACACCAGGCCGCGCGCGCGGACCGGCTCGGCATAGCGATAGACCGCCATCAAGGGGCCGGTGCCGCCCTTCATCGAGGAGCCGATCGACTTCTCGAAGATATTGGCGAGACCGCCGACCTGGTTGCCGGGGCTGACCTTGCCGTTGATCTGCACGTCGCGGCCCACCGAGTAACTGTCCTTCCACCAGCGGATCCGCTCCACCAGTTGCTCGCCCACCTCGCGGCTCACCGCGCGGCGCGTGAGCGTGTGCTCGACGCCGTAGATCTCGGGCGTCTCGGACAGGATCGCGGTGCCGCCGTGCCTCGCCAGCAGGTCGACCGCGGCGCCCAGCGCCGGGTTGGCCGTGATCGAGGAAAAACCGTCCGAGCCGCCGCATTGCAGGCCGACTCGCAGCTCGCTGGCCGGCACCGCCGTGCGCGCGACGCGGTTCGCCTCCGGCAGCAGCGCCGCCACGGCCGCGATGCCCGATTCGATGGTGGCGCGCGTGCCGCCGGTCTCCTGCATCACGAAGGTATGCAGGCGCGCGTTCGGCTGCAGGCCTTCCTGCTCCAGCAGGCCGCCGAGCTGGTTGCGCTCGCAACCGAGCCCGACGATCACGGCCGCGGCCAGGTTGGCATGACGCGCATAACCGGCCATGGTGCGCCTGAGCAGGGCCATCGGCTCGCCGCTCATCTCCATGCCGCAGCCGATGCCGTGCGTGAAGGCCACCACGCCGTCCACGTTCGGGTAGTCGGCCAGCCGCTCCGGCGTGAAGTGCGCGGCGATCCGGTGCGCCACAGTGGCCGAGCAATTGACGGTGGCCAGCACGCCGATGTAGTTGCGCGTGCCGACCTCCCCGTTCTCGCGCACGATGCCCATGAAGCTGGCGCGCTCGGCCTCGGGCACCGGCTCGACGGCGCGGTAGTCGGCGCCGAAGGCATAGTCGCGATCGAACTCGCGGAACGTCAGGTTGTGGCTGTGCACCAGGGTGCCGGCCGCGATCTCGCCGGCGGCGAAGCCGATCACCACGTTGTACTTGCGGATCGGCTCGCCCTCGCGAATGCTGCGCGCAGCGATCTTGTAGCCTGCCGGCACCTGGCTGCGGCAGGCCACGTCGCCGATCGGCAGCGGCGTGCCGATGCCGATGTCGATGCGCGCGATGACGACATTGTCGTCGGGATGCAGCCGGATCACGGGGCCGGCCACGGTCTTGCCCGAGGTGGAAATCATGGTCTCGATCGATGGCGAGGATTGGGTTCGCAGCGTGCTTGGCGAAGGCTCAGTGAATCCGCGTCCAGCGCCCGTACTTCGCGACCTCGCGCTCGTCGAAGCCGAAGCCGAGCCCCGGCGTCTGGTGCAGGATCACGCGACCGTCGCGCTGCGTGAGCTGGGTATCCACCAGACGGCGGAAGTTCAGCACCTGGTCGTCGGGGAAGAACTCCACGTAGCGCGCGTTCGGCGTGGCCGCCACCAGCGGCGCGTGCAGGTCGTGGAACCAGTGCGGGCACATCTGCACGCCATGGCTGGCCGCGGTGGCCGCGATGCGCCGCCATTCGCTGATGCCCCCGCATACGGCCGCGTCGGTCTGCAGGATCGCGGCCGCGCCCGCCTCCAGCAGCGCCTTGTGATACCAGCGTCCGTAGCCGATCTCGCCGGTCACCACCGGGATCCGCGTGGCGCCGGCCAGGCGCGCGTGGTTGTCGATGTCGTCGGGCGAGAACGGCTCCTCGACGAAGTACGGGTCGTAGGGCTCGAGCCGGTTCAGGTACTGCAGCGCCTGGGGCACGTCGGTCCAGCCGTTGTTGATGTCGAGCATCAGCTCGACGTCGGGGCCGATCGCCTCGCGCGCGGCCCGCACGCGTGCCTCTTCCTCGCGCGGCGAGAGCCGCCCGCACTTCATTTTCACGGCGCGGAACCCGGCCTCGACATAGGCGGCCATTTCCTCGCCGAGATGGCCGGGCGTCTTGCCCTCCAGGTAGTAGCCGCCGCTCGCGTAGGCCGGCACGGTGTCGAGCTGGTTGGCGCCGAGGTACTTGTGCAGCGGCAGGCCGTGGGTGCGCGCATTGAGGTCCCACAGCGCCGTGTCGAGGATGCTGATCGCCCGCATCACGGTGCCGGCGCGACCCTGCAGCAGCGCCTCGTCGTACATCGCCTGCCAGAGCCCCTCGCTCGCATAGGAATCCTTGCCGATCAGCAGCGGCGCGAGCAGTTGCTCGACGGCCGCGCCCAGCAGGCCGCCGGCCGCGCTGCCGACGTAGCAGAAGCCGATCCCCTCGACCCCATCGGTCGAGCGGACCTTCACCAGGCCATAGTGGCGAACCGCGACGGTTCGGGTGGCAAATGAGGTCACGCGGTCCAGCGGCACGGCCGCCGCGCACACCTCGATCGATTCGATCATCGGCATCTCGTCTCCTCCGTCGAAGGCGGTCCGGAATGGCCGCCTATCAGGGTTAATGTCATGAGGGTTAGTGTGATGGCGGCCGATAGTCAAAGGAAGTATCCTCTGGCTTCTTCAAAGCATAGAATTTTTATCGATGGACTCCCGCTACCTGCAGAGCTTCGTCTATGTGGTCGAACTCGGCTCGATCGCCGAAGCCGCACGGCGCCTCGACCTGACGCCGGCCGCGGTGGCGCAGCGGGTCAAGATGCTGGAGCAGGAGCTGGGCGCGCAACTGGTGCGCCGCTCGGGCCGCACGGTGGCCACCACCGAGGCTGGCGAGCGGATCCTGGAGCGCTCGCGCGCGATCCTCCACGATATCCGCGACCTGAAGTCGGACCTCGCCGACAGCGCCTCGCTGGCCGGGCAGCTCAGGCTCGGCGGGATGGCCACCATGATGACGGCCTTCATCCCCGGCGTGCTGGCCGAGTTGCTGGCGCGCCACCCCGGCATCGATTTCTACCTGGAGCCGGGCACCTCGCTCGATCTCTATCGCAAGGTGGTCAACGGCGACCTCGACGCGGCCCTGGTCGCGCATCCGCTGTTCAACATCCCCAAGAACTGCGACTGGCACACCTTCCGCGAGGAAGCGCTGGTGCTGCTCACGCCGGCGGCGATGCGCGTCACCGATCCGCATCGCACGCTGCGCAGTGAGCCCTTCATCCGCTACGACCGCAACGTGGTGGGCGGCCAGCTCGCTGACAGCTACCTGCGCCAGCACGGCATCCATACCAACCAGCGCTGCGAGCTTGACGGGCTGGCGGCGATCGCCGCGCTGGTCGATCGCAAGCTCGGCGTCTCGCTGGTGCCGGACTGGAACCTGCGGCCGCTGACCGAGCTGTCGCTGGCGAAGTGGTCGCTGCCGCATGCTTTCATGAAGCGCCAGGTCGGGTTGATCTGGAACCGCTCCTCGGCGCGCGTGCGACTGGTGCAGGCCTTTCTCGGCGTGGCTGCCGAACGCTCGACCGACTGAAACCGGCCAGGCCGGTCAAGCGCGGGTGGGCCGTCGCGCTTGCCCTCACTCCACCGAATGCGCGTGCGCGACGCGCATCGACATCACGTTGCGGATGCAGAGCACCATCGCCAGCGCGCCGGCGAAATCGATCAGGGCTCCGAACAGGAAGGCGCTGCTGTAGCCGCCGAAGTACTGGATCAGGAAGCCGGTCAGCGCGGGCCCGACGATGCCCGACAGGTTGCTCAGGAAGTGGATGAAGCCGCCCACTCCGCCTTGCCGATGCAGCGGCAGGATCTCGTGCTGGATCGCCCAGATCGACTGGCAGGAGCCGGTCAGGAACAGCAGCGCCGCGCCGATCAGCGCCACCGCCGTGACCAGCGAGCTGGCCGAGGTGATCAGCAGCACCGCCACGCCCGACAGCGCGAGCGGGATGGTGGCCACCAGCTTGCGCGCGAGGATCGGGTCGTCCATCCGGCGGTAGATGAAGTCGCCCACCAGGCCGCCGCCGAAATAGCCGATCGCGCCGCAGATCCAGGGGATCGACGAGACCAGGCTCATCGACTTGAGGTCCAGGTGCCGCTCGGTGGTCAGGTAGCTCGGCAGCCAGGAGATGAACACGTACTGCGTGTAGTTGACCGCGAACAGCCCGGCGCCGAGCGCGAGCGTGCTGGGCCTGCGCAGGTAGCTGCCCAGCGTGGTGCCGGCCGGCTCGGCATTGCGCACCTCGGCGCTGGCGCGGCTGTCCTCGATCAGGCGCCGCTCGTCGCCGCCCACGCGGCGGTTGGCGGCCGGCTTCTCGGTCACCAGCCAGCGCCAGCAGGCGATCCACACCAGCCCGAGCACGCCGATCACCACGAAGGAGATGCGCCAGCCGAAAGCCAGCGCGACCAGCCCGATCACCGGCCCGGCGATCGCGTTGCCGAGCGTCTGCCCCGAGAAGGTGAAGCCGATCATGGTGGCCGCCTCGTGGCGCGGGAACCAGTTCGAGATGGTGCGATTGGTGTTCGAGCTCATCGGCCCTTCGCCGATGCCGAACAGCACGCGGTAGACCAGCAGCGAGACGAAGCCGGTGGCGGCCGCCGTCAGCGCGCAGAACAGCGACCAGACGGCCATCGCCCAGGTGAACACGCGCCGCGTGCCCCACTTGTCCGACAGGTAACCGCCGAGGAAGGAGAAGATCGAGTAGCCGACGAAGAACACGCTGAACACGATGCCGAGCTGCGAGGGCGAGAGGTCCAGCGACTTGCCGACCAGCGGCGCGACGATGCCGAGCGCGGCGCGGTCCATGTAGTTGATCGCGCCGGCCGCGAACAGCAGGCCGGCGACCACATAACGATACCTGCGGAAATTCATCGATGTCTCCATGGTTCGGTGTCGTGGCGGCGCGGGGGCGGGCCCGGGCGCGCGACACGCGGCGCGGCGGTGCAGCGGTGCGGCTCGTGTCGGTCTGGAGTGTGATGGCGGGGCCGGCGCCCTGAAAGCAAGCACCGATTGATTCAAAAGATAAAAATTCTTTCGAGCTTGGCGCGCGAGCCGCGACGGCCGTGGCTTGCGGGGCGAGGCGGCCCGCGGGCGAGACGGGAACACGAGGGAAAATACCGAGGCGCCGCGCGCCTGGGCAAGCGGTCATGCGCGGCGCGGGCGTCGCCGGCTTGTCAGCGAGTGGTCAGCAAGCGGCCAGGAAGCCGGCGGCGAAGCGCGTCGCGCTGGCGGGACGGAAAGGCAGGAGCACGAAGCAGCGGCGCAAGGCGGAAGCGCAAGGCGGAAGCGCGAGACGGAAGCCCGAGGCAAAGCCGGGCCGAAACCGCCCCCTCAGCCGCCCAAGCCCTCGCCCTGGGCGCGCAGCGCCCCCGGCGGCTGCCCGATGGTGCGCTTGAAGGCGCGACTGAAGGCGGCCAGCGAGCCGTAGCCGAGCCGGTAGGACACCGCCTCGATCGGCTCGCGGTCGCGCGCGATCCATTGCGCGGCCAGCCGCATGCGCAGCTCGGTCAGGTAGCGCAGCGGCGTCATGCCGGTGGCGGCCAGGAAACGCTCGGCGAACACCGAGCGTGAATTGCCTGCCTCGGCGGCCAGCTCGGCGACGGTCCAGTTGCGGCCCGGCTCGCGATGCAGGGCCACCAGCGCGCGGCCCAGGCGCGGATCGCGCAGCGCCTGCACCCAGCCGGCCGCGTCGCCGCAGCCGCACTCCACCCAGCCGCGCACGATGAAGGCCGCCACCACGTCGGCCAGCCGCGCCAGCACGGCCGCGTACCCGGCGCGCTCCGAGCAGGACTCGCGCTCCATCGCGTCGAGCATCGCGCGCAGCTCCGGATAGCGGTCGAGCAAGGTGCCCACGTGCATGATCCCGGGCATCGAGGCCACCAGCGGCTGCATGCCGCCCAGGTCCAGCTCCATGCAGCCGCAGAAGATCAGCACGTCGTCGCTGATCTCGCCCTTCTCGAGCCGGCCGCCGTGCATCGCGTTGATCGCTGCGATCGACTCGCAGATGCGCGTCGCGTCGAGATCGGCCAGCGAGGTGCAGCTCACCCCGGGCGCCGACAGCAGCGCATGCTCGCCGCCGCGCGGCATCAGCACCGCGTCGCCGGCCTTCAGCTCCATGAGCGCGCCGCCGCCCGCGTCGCTCCCGTCACGCAGCAGCATCGAGCCGCGCGCCACGAAGTAGAACACCCCGCACTCGGGCGGGTTCTGGAAGCGCAACCCGAACGGCGGCGCGACGTGGATCCGGCGGTACTGCACGCCCTTCAGGCGCATCCCCAGCAGCAGTTCGCTGACCAGATCGTGGGAATCGGGGTCGAATTTTGAAAGATCGGGCATGATTTCCGGACGAACGATCAAGTTTTGCGGATTGTATGTCATAGACCGTCAGGCTGCCGGCCCGTAATCTGTGCGCCTGTCGTAAACCCTAACCGGAAGCCTCATCAAGAACATGGACATCGGCACCCCGACCTCCTCCGCGACCGTGATCCCGGTCGAACGCGCCTCCTGGAGCGCCGTCTACGCCCTGGCGCTGGGCGTGTTCGGGCTGGTCACCGCGGAATTCCTGCCCGCCAGCCTGCTCACGCCGCTGGCCGCCAGCCTCGGCATCACCGAGGGCACCGCCGGCCAGGCGGTGACCGTCACCGCCGCGGTGGCGCTGGTCACCAGCCTGCTGATCGCGGTCCTCACGCGCGGCATCGACCGGCGCCGCGTGCTGCTGGCCTTCTCGGTGCTGCTGGTGATCTCCAACCTGCTGGTGGCCTCTGCCGGCAGCTTCCTGGCGATCCTGCTCGGCCGCGTGCTGCTCGGCATCGCGCTGGGCGGCTTCTGGACCATGTCGGCGGCAACCGCGATGCGGCTGGTGCCGGCCGCGATGGTGCCGCGCGCGCTGTCGATCATCTTCAGCGGGGTGGCCGTGGCGACCATCGCGGCGGCGCCGCTGGGCAGCTATTTCGGTCATCTGATCGGCTGGCGCAACGTGTTCTACGCGGCCGCCGCGATCGGCGCGCTGGCCCTGGCCGCGCAGTTCGCCAGCCTGCCCGCGATGGCGCCGAGCGGCACCACGCGCCTACGCACCCTGCTGGACGTGCTGCGTCGCCCGACGGTGGGCATCGGCATGTTCGCGGTGACCCTGGTATTCACCGGCCACTTCGCCTTCTTCACCTACCTGCGGCCCTTCCTGGAGGACGTGGCCGGGGTGGGCGTGAACGCGCTGTCGGCGATCCTGCTCGGCTACGGCGTGGCCAACTTCCTGTTCACGCCGGTGGCGGGCCGCGCGCTGGAGCGCGGGCTGCGGCCGATGATGATCGCGATGCCGGCGCTGATGGTGGTGCTGGGCGCGGCGCTGGCGCTGTTCGGCAAGCTCACCGCGCTGGACGCCGTGCTGGTGGCGCTGTGGGGCGCGGCCTTCGGCGGCGTGCCGGTAGCCTGGTCGACCTGGGTCACGCGGGTAGTGCCCGACGAGGCCGAGAGCGCCGGCGGCCTGATCGTGGCGGCCATCCAGCTGGCCATCTCGCTGGGCGCGGCGGCCGGCGGCGTGGTGTTCGACACCAATGGCGCGACCGGCGTATTCGTGGCCGCCGCCGTGGTGCTGGTGGTGGCGGTCACCACCATCGTGGCCGGCGTGCCGGTGCGTGGGGAGTCCTGAGAAAAGAGCGGTTGCTGCTCACACCGTGCCGGACTCCCGAATTCGGTGCGCAGCCTTTGGGCTGTTCCGCACGGTTGACACGAACAAAAGCTCGGCTCGACGGCGGAATGCCCTGAGATTCGGCTACCGCTTGTCGTTCTTGAAAGGCGGCGTTCCGCGGGATTCGAGCAGGCGTCGTGTGTTCTCCAGCTCTTTTTGCAGCAACGCTGCATTCGGCAGCACCGTCCGGTAGTTGGCTGCCATGATCTTGGTCGGCAGGCCATCCAGCGCATACCGCGCCAGGGCATGGCCCTTGTCGGCGCAGAGAATCAGCCCCACTGGCGGGCTCTCGCCCGGATAGGCCCAATGCTCCTTGGCGTAATTGCAGTACATGTGCATCTGCCCCACATCGGCATGGGTCAGGCTGCCCAGTTTCAGGTCCACGATGACCAGGCAGCGCAGCTTGCGGTGGAAGAGCAACAGGTCCACTCGATACCAGGTCTGATCGATGCGCAACCGACGTTGCCGACCTACGAAGGAAAATCCTTCTCCCAACTCCAGCAGGAAGTCCTCCAGCCTCCGGATCAACGCCGCTTCCAGATCAGACTCCGAATACTCGTCCTTGAGGTCGAGGAACTCCAGCACATACGGGTCCTTGATCGCGTCGCCGGGCACGACGACATCCTCGGGCCTGGCCACGGCTGCCTTGGCCAGCATCGCGGCCTTGTCCTTGGACAAGGCCGTGCGTTCGTAGAACTGACTTCCGATCTGACGGTCGAGCTGGCGCACGCTCCAGCCACTGCGCAACGCCTCGACCTCGTAGAAATGCCTTGCATGGTCATCCTTGACCGACAGCAGTCGAACATAGGCCGACCAAGGAAGTGCGAAAACCTGGGCCAGTTCGGAGAGGTGGAATTTCCGAGACGCTGTCTCGGATTTTTCTGCGCGCGGTCCTTTCCCGGATTTCCGAGACGGTGTCTCGGGAATTGCGGCCGCGGGGTATGTGAGGAAGAAACGCCGCATGTTCTCCAGGTTGTCCGGGCTGAACCCACGCCCGAAGCGGGCAGTCAGATCGGTGGATAGTCGCGCCATCAACTGCTCGCCATAACCGGCCCGGCGCTTGCCTTTCTGCTCGGCTTCGACGATCCGGCGGCCAATCTCCCAATAACTGGCCGTCATCAGCGCATTGACACTGCGCGCCGCAGCCCGGCGCGCACCATTAAGCAGTTCCACGATGCCGCCGTGAATGCCGGCATAGCCCGACGGCAAAGCGGCGGGCTTCCGCGCCGCCGCACGCGTCTTCCTTGTCATGCTGTCGCCTCCATGGAATGGGATGTCCAGTGCTTGCCAGCGGCCGGCTCGTCAGCCGCTCGGCTGGGTCCCGCGCCGCGTTGCCCTCGGTCTGAACATAATGCATAAGCATCGCCGCGGTCTTGTGGTCTGTCAGCTTCATGACCATCTGGACAGGCATGCCATAAGGCATATGTCGGGCGAATTCATCAGGCGACGGCGGAACGTGGAGGCAATCTTTCGTCCAGGGGGTTATAGAGAACAGGAGGCCGGGCGTCACGACATCCGACGGGTCGACCCTCATGGCAGGGTCGTGCCGTATCGGCTGCGGACATGATGAAACAAAAAAGGGCAAGCGCCGGGAAACCGGTGCTTGCCCTTCTGCTTTCGGCAGCCGCTCGCTCAGGACGCCGCGCGACGGCCGCTCAGGTCCTTCAGCGCGAGCGCGCCGCTATTGATGTTGACCGAGCGCCGCAGCGTCACGCGCTCGCCGTCGAACTCGCATTCCACCAGGTCGCGGAAGGCCGTCTCGGGATAGAGCCAGACCATCCTCAGCGTGGCCTCGTCGACCCAGCCCGCGCGCGCCACCACCGGGCTGTCCTGGAAGCGATAGCCGTGATGCAGGTCGGCGCCGGGCATGTCGGTGGTCGATTCGATCCAGCGGCCGAGCCCGGCCGTCACGACATGCTCGCCCTCGCCGTCGACCAGCCGGCACTCGCAGCGCCCCCCGGCGAACAGCAACCGCAGCTCGCTCGCGTCGCCCTCGTTCGGATCGAGCGCGAAACGCCATTCGCCGACGGCCGGCGCGTCCGGCCGCTCGGCCTGCGTATCCTCGAAGGCCCGCTGCCACGGCGAAGCCGCCTCGGGCGACTGCCAGCGCGCGAGCGCCGCATCGAGCGCGGCATCGGCCGCCGCGCCATCGAAGGGCGCCTCGCGGAACGCCGCCGGCAGGTGCCATTCGATCAGCGGCATCAGGCGCTTGCTGCCCTTGATCGCGCCGGTCACGGCCAGCGTCACGCCGGCTTCCGGGAACACGCGCACCAGTTGCACGAACTTGCCGATCGCGCTGTAGCTGCCGCCGTCGTGCACCCACCAGTGATAACCGTAGCGATTCGAGGCCTCCTGCGCGCGCGTGGCCTCGGCCACCCAGGCTTCGGGCAGCACGCGCCGCCCTTCCCAGACGCCGCCCTGCGCATGCAGGATGCCGAGCTTGAGCAGGTCGGCGGTATGCGCCCACAGGCCGTTGCCGCCCGGATTGATGCCGTCGGTGCCGATATCCCAGGTTTCGCCGCCGATGCCGAGCGGCGCGAACAGGCGAGGACGCAGGTACTCGTGCATGGTCTCGCCGGTCACGCGGCTGACGAGCGCCGACAGCATGTAGCTGGCCGCGCTGGTATAGACGAAGTTCGAACCCGGCGGCGTGTCCACCGGAATCGCGAAGAAGGCCTCGATCCAGCTGCTCGACATCCGCCGCCAGACCGCCCCCGACGTCTCGCCGGCATGGCCGGTGCGCATCGTCAGCAGGTCGGCCACCGTCATCGCGGCGGCCGGATGCGGGGCCGGCGGCGCCTCGGCGAAGAAGTCGCCGAGCCGGTCCTCGAGCCTGAGCCGCCCCTCCTCGATCGCGAAGGCGATCGCGCAGGCCGTGAAGCTCTTGGCCACCGAATGCAGGTTGCGCAAGCGGTCGGCGCGATAAGGCCAGCGCCAGCCCTCGGCGATCACATGGCCGTGCCGATGCAGCATGAAGGCGTGCAGGTCGAGGCCGGCCTGCTCGACATCGTCGAGCCAGGCCGCGATCGCGCCCGCGTCGACGCCCATCGCCGAGGCGCGAGCGCGCGGCAGGCCGTCGTCGAACCGCGTGCCCGGGGCGGGAGCGCCGTCGCTCATCCCCGCGGCGGGGAACGTGGTGGTCATGATGGCTCCGTTCAGAGCATCGCCGCGTTCATCGCGGCCTGCGCGCGCGAGGCCACCGCGTCGAACAGCGCCGGCACCGAGGGCGAGGCGATGTACTGGTAGAGATCCTTGGGATCGTCGGGCGCCGGGATCAGGTCGATGTCCTCGCCCACGCCGAGCCTCTCGGCCATGTCGTGCAGGTAGCGCAGCGCCGAGAAATCCTCCAGCGCGAAGCCGACCGAATCGAACACCGTCACCTCCTGCGCGCTGGTGCGGCCCGGCTCCTGGCCGGCCAGCACCCGCCAGAGGTGCACCACGGGCGAGTCGGCCGGCAACTGCTGGATGTCGCCCTCGATGCGCGTCTGCGGCTCGAACTCCACCACCACGCGCGCGCGCGTCAGCACCTCGGCGTGCAGCTCGGTCTTGCCGGGGCAGTCGCCCCCCACCGCGTTCACATGCATGCCCGGCTCGATCATCTCCGGCGTGAGGATGGTGGCATTGGTCTTGTCGGCCGTGATGGTGGTCACGATGTCGGCGCCGCGCACCGCCTCGGCCGCGCTCGCGGCGCGGACCAGCGTGAGGCCCGGCGTGCCGCCGAGGTTGCGCACCAGCTTGTCGGTGGCCGCCGGGTCGACGTCGAACAGGCGCACCTCGTTGATGCCGAGCATGGCGCGGAACGCCAGGATCTGGAATTCGCTCTGCGCGCCGTTGCCGATCAAGGCCATGGTGCGCGCATCACGCCGCGCCAGGTAGCGCGCGGCCAGCGCCGAGGTGGCGGCGGTGCGCAGCGCGGTCATGATGGTGAACTCGCTGAACAGCACCGGGTAGCCGGTGTCGACGCGCGCCAGCACGCCGAAGGCCATCACCGTCAGCATGTTGATGCGGGTGTTCCTCGGATGGCCGTTGACGTACTTGAAGCCGTACAGTGCCGCGTCGGAGGTGGGCATCAGCTCGATCACGCCGCCCGGCACGTGGTTGGCCACGCGCGCAGACTTGTCGAATTCGTTCCAGCGCAGGTAGTCGTCGCGAATATAGTCCGCCAGCGTCGCGATGAAGCGCTCGGCGCCCGTCGCCGCCACCAGCTTGCCGATGTCGCTGACATCGAGATATCTCGTCATGGTCGGTTTCCTCAATGAATAGTCCGGATCAGGCACTGAGCAGGTAGCCCGTGCGTTGGCTTCGCTCTCCCGTCACCCGTCCGAGCGGATCGCCGGCGCGCACGTAGCGCACGTCGCGGCGCATGTAGAACATGCCGGCGCTGCTGCTGTGCAGACGCGTGCGCGTGCCGTCGATCGGATCGACGATCTCGAACATCGCGTCGCCCGGCTGCACCAGGCTGCCCGGCTGCACCAGGTGCACCAGGATGCCGGCCACCGGCGCGTGGAAGCGCTCGCAGCCGGCCAGCGGCGTGGCCGGATGCGGCAGCGGCGGCGGCGGCTCGACCGGCGCGTCGATCATGCCGATCAGCGACAGGTAGGAGACGATCGCCTCGGCATCCTGGTTCGCCAGTTCGTTGCTGACGTCGCGCTGGCCGCGATGCTCGACCGTCACCGAGACGGTGCCGCGCGGGATCGGGAAACGCGCGCCGTAGCGCTGCTGGAGCTGCCACCAGGTCAGGCTGTGGGCCTCGTCGAAGGACTGGCCGCCGGCGTCGATCGCCAGCAGCGAGGCGCGTGCGCCCAGGTAGCGCGCCAGCGGCTCGACGTCTTCCCAGATCGCCTCGCCCGTGTAGACGTACATGTCCGCTTCGCGCGAGCAGTGCAGGTCGAGCACGATGTCGGCGTCGACCGAGAGCTGCATCAGCTTCAGCTGCAGGTCGTCGAGCGTCTGGCGCGGCTTGATCGCGTCGAGCTCGGCGCGCCAGGCCTCGCGGATCACCTGGCGGTTGCGTTCGAGATCGTCGGTCAGGCGCCCTTCGACCGCATCGGCCACGCGCTCGCCCAGCAGCGGGAAGCCGCGGTTGAAGTTGCGCCCGCTGCCCAGGTCGAAGCGGCCGATCGGCGTGCCGAGCACGAACTGCGCGAGCCCGATCGGGTTCGCCGCGTTCAGCAGCACCACCTCGCAGCGCAGCCGCCCGGCGTCCTCGAGCGCCTGCAGCCGCTCCATCAGGCTGACGGCCACCAGCATCGCCGGCACCTCGTCGGCATGCAGGCCGGCCTGCACATAGACCTTGCGCTTCGCCTCCGACGTCCCGAAACGCCGCACGCAGAGCTGGTGCGCGATGCCGTCGGTATGGGGCAGCAGGGGAAGGATGTCGCGGGATGACATGAAGCGTGGCTCCTCGATTTCGTTGGGCCGTCGGTGGACGGTTGATGAAGACCGATGCTAACCACCCGAATTGGCGGCAGGAAGCCGGCTCGGGTCTATCGTGATCGCAAATTTCGATCACGGCCCGGGCCGGCTACATCAGGCCGTCGTCGTCCTCGTCCGGTCCCTCGCCATGCGGGGCGCCCTGCCCGGTCACGCCGCGCCGCAGCCGCGCATAGGAGGCCAGCATGCTGGCCAGCGCCTGCGCCACCGCGGTGGGCGGCGAGTTGCTGCGACGCACCAGGCAGATGTCGCGCGTGCTGAAGGTCTCGCGCACGGGAATCCGGATCAGCGCGCCCGAGAACAGCTTGAGATCGGCCAGCACGCCGGGGTCGACCGTCAAGTAATCGGTCTCGCTGACGAAGTACAGCGATTCGAGCAGCGTATCGGCGGTCAGCACGATCTTCGGCGCGCCCAGGCCGCGCTCGGTGAAGGCCTTGACCAGCCGGTTCGAGGCGAAGCCGGCGATGCCCTCGCGATGGAAGCCCACCCATTCGCAGTCGACCAGCTCGGCCAGCGAGGTGGCGCGGGCCTTGGGATGCCCGGCGCGCGCCAGCACGGCGGCCGAGGAACGATAGAGCCGATCGATTTCCAGATCGGCGTCGAGCACGTTCGGCGCCAGCGGGCACAGCGCGAAATCGAGGCGGCCGTCGCGAATGCGCTCGGTCAGCATCTTCGAGGCGCCGCTCGACACATGCACCAGCACGTTCGGGTAGTCGGCCATGAAGCGCTTGATCACCGGCATCAGCAGCTCGGCCAGCGGCTCGGAGGTCACGCCCAGCGCGATGCGCCCGCTCGGCTGGCCCTGCAGCTCGCGCATGTCCTGGTCGATCCGCTCGCAGTCGCGCAGGATCGCGTTGGCGCGCACCAGCAGGCGCTCGCCGAACGGCGTCAGGCTGATGCCGAGGTGCGAGCGCGTCAGCAGCGGCGCGGCCAGCTCCGCCTCCAGGCTCTGGATCGCGTGGGTCAGCGCGCTCTGCGCGATATTGAGCGAGCGCGAGGCGGCGCGGAAACTGCCCTGCTCGACCACCACGCAAAATGCCCTCAACTGGCTCAGTGTCATCTGCTTCTCCTGGTTGCTTGCCGTTCGCCACGGCCGCCGTTGCGCCGTTTCCACATCGCCGATCGCCGCCGAAGCCCGTGCCGGCAAGGCGATCGGATCAACAGATCGCGATGCCTGCGATCGGTCTTCCTGACAAAAAAATGCCTGCTTAGCATTCCTCCCGACCCAACAGGTCGGGGGCGGGAGACATCGGGTGTCCCCGCGACACACCACACCCATCGGCAAGGCCGAGGACCAAGGCAATGAAAAAAACGCTTCCTGCAATCGCCGCGCTGCTCGCGCTGTCCGGCGTCGCGCACGCGCAAAGCTCCGTGACGCTGTACGGCTTGATCGACACCGGCTTCGCCTTCAATTCCAACTCCAAGGGCGGCCGCCAGTACTCGGCCTCCTCGGGCAACCTGCAGGGCGACCGCTGGGGCCTGCGCGGCATCGAGGATCTCGGCGGCGGCTACGCCGCGATCTTCCGCCTCGAGGGCGGCTACTCCGTCAACAGCGGCGCGCTCGGCCAGGGCGGCGCCCTGTTCGGCCGCAAGGCCTACGTCGGCCTGCAGACGCCCTACGGCACCGTCACCCTGGGCCGCCAGTACGACGCGCTCGGCGACTACGTCGGCGACTTCGAGGCGGCCAACTTCGAGAAGTTCGTACCCGGCACCGAGTGGGGCAGCATCTACGGCGCCCACCCCGGCGACATGGACAACCTCGACAACTCCTACCGCATCAACAACACCGTCAAGTACGCCAGCCGCTCCTACAACGGCCTGAAGTTCGGCGGCATGTACAGCCTCGGCGGCCAGGCCGGCGACGTCACGCGCAACCAGGTCTGGGGCCTCGGCGTCGGCTACGACCACGGCCCGTTCGCCGGCGGCATCGCGATCGAGCGCGCCAAGAACCCGAACTTCGGCGTGTTCGGCACCAACCCGAACGCCAACTCGGCCACCGCGGCCAATGCCGCCAACGTCAGCAATCCGGTGTTCAGCGGCTTCGCCTCGGCCGGCGCCTGGCAGGTGATCTCGGCCGGCGCGGCCTACCACCTGGGCAATGCCACCATCGGCGGCGTCTACAGCAATGTCGCGTTCCAGAACCTCGGCGCCACCGCCGGCGCGGGCCTCAATCCGCTGCACCTGAGCGGCACCGCCAAGTTCAATATCGGCGAACTGAGCGTGTCCTACCTGCTCACGCCCTCGCTGCAGCTCGGCACCGCCTACACCTACACCAAGGGCAGCTCGGTGGGCTCGGTGTCGGGCGCGACCTACAACCAGGTCAACCTCGGCGCCGACTACTTCCTGTCGCGCCGCACCGACCTCTACGTGGTCGGCATCTACCAGCACGCCAGCGGCGTCGACTCGACCGGCAAGAAGGCCGTGGCCGCGATCGCCAATCTCTCGAACTCCTCGAGCGACCGCCAGGCCGCCGTGGTGTTCGGCATCCGCCACAAGTTCTGAGCATCGCCAGGCAACACCAAACGGGCGCTCGCCGATGGCGGGTGCCCGTTTTTTCATGGCGGCGCGGGAAGGCGATCGATTGACGACTTCGAAGTGCCTTGCCCGATGAATCCACCTCGCCCCGCCCACTTCGCCCTGCCTCACCGCCCCGCTTCACATCCCTGCTTCACGTCCTCGCTTCACATCCTTACTTCTCAGCCCGTCGCGCGAGACCTTCCCGCCGGCCTCGCGCGCGGGCTGCGTGCTATCGCAGCGCCACCCAGTGTCCATCCTGTCCATCGACCGCGCTGAGCGTGGCCAGCCGCCCCGAGGCCCGATCCGGATCGAAGTAGTCGTCCGCCGAACCGCGCATCGGCGGCACCTCGCGCACCACCACGCGAAAGCCCTGCTCGCTGTCGCCATGCAGTTCCGGCACCGCGCTCAACAAGCGCCGCGTGTAGGGATGGCCGGGACGGTCGAACACGGCGTCGCGCGATCCCAGTTCGACCACGTGGCCACGCAGCATCACCAGCACGCGTGTGGCGATCTGCTCGACCACGCCGAGATCGTGCGAGATCAGCAGGCAAGCGAAGCCGTAGCGCGCCTGCAACGAGGTAAACAACTCCAGCACCTGCTTCTGCACGGTCACGTCGAGCGCCGACACCGGCTCGTCGGCGATGATCACGGCCGGCCGGCTCACCAGCGCGCGCGCGATCGCCACGCGCTGGCGCTGGCCGCCCGACAGCTCGTGCACGAAACGCCGCGCATGTTCGCCCAGGCCCACGTCGGCCAGCACCGAGGCCACGCGCGCGGCGCGCTCGGCCGCGTCGAGCGAGCGATCCAGGCGCAGCCCCTCGGCCACCAGCTCGCCCACGCGCATGCGGGGGTCGAGCGCCGAATAGGGATCCTGGAACACGATCTGCACCGCGCGGCGCGCGGCCTGCAGGCGCTTCGCGCCGCCGTCGAGATAGGTCGCGCCGTCGAGCAGCACCTGCCCCTCGGCGGCCTCGACCAGGCCCAGCGCGACCTTGGCCAGGGTGGTCTTGCCGCTGCCCGATTCGCCGACGATCGCCAGCGTCTCGCCCGCATGCAGGCTGAACGAGGTGGGGAACACGGTGCGCTGCTTGCCGTGACGCGTGTTGGCACCGGCGGCCGCTGCGCCTGTCGAACCCGCCGCCGCGCGCCGGAACCAGCGCGCGCATTGCGCAACCAGGTCCTGGCGCGGCAGCGCGTAGTCGACCGCCACCTCGCGCATCTCCAGCACCGGGCGCGCGGCGCGATCGATCGCGGCCGGCGCCGCGTCGCCGCGCCGGGGCAACGCATCGAGCAGGGCCCGCGTATAAGGATGCGTCGGCCGCGACAGTACGCGCTCGGCCGAGCCGATCTCGATCTGCCGCCCCGCGCGCATGACCAGCACGCGCTCGGTATAGGCGGCCACCAGCGCCAGGTTGTGGCTGATGAAGATCAGCGCGGTGCCTTCGTCGCGCGTGAGCTCCATCATCACGTCGAGCACGTCCTTCTGCACCACGCAGTCGAGCGCGGTGGTCGGCTCGTCGGCGATCAGCAGCCTGGGCTTGAGCAGCATCGCCGAGGCCAGCACGATGCGCTGGCGCATGCCGCCCGAGAACTCGTGCGGGTAACGCCGCATGCAATCGCGCGGATTGCGCACCCGCACGCGCTCGAGCATGGCCAGCGCGCGCCGCTCGGCTTCCTCGTGCGACAGGCCGCGCCGACGCCGCAACGCCTCGGTCAGTTGCACGCCGATCCGGAATGCCGGGTTCAGCGACACCATCGGCTCCTGGAACACCATGCCGATGCCCACGCCGCGCGTCTCGCGCCACTGCGCGGCGCTGTGCGAGAGCAGCGGCGCGCCGCCGAAGCTCACCGTGCCGCCCATCACGCGCGCCGCGTCGGGCAGCAGCCCGAGCAGGGTCTTGCCGATCAGGGTCTTGCCGCTGCCCGACTCGCCCACCACCGCCAGCGAGTGCCCCGCCTCGAGATCGAAACTCACGCCGTCCACCACGCGTTTCGGCTCGCCGCCCGGCACGTTGAAACCGAGCGTGAGCGCATCGACGCGCAGCAGCGGCTGCGCCGCCTGTTGATTCGCGCTCATCGCGTCACCCCCTTCATGCGCGGATCCAGCAGGTCCCGCAAGGCGTCGCCGAGCAGGTTGATGCCCAGCAGCGCCAGTGAAATCGACATCCCCGGAAACAGCGCCAGCCAGATCGCGCGATCGATCGCGTCGCGGCTGTCGGCCAGCATGCCGCCCCAGGTCGGGGCCGGCGGCGGCACGCCCAGGCCGAGGAAGCTCAGCGCGCTCTCGGCCAGCAGGGCCGAGCCGAACAGCGAGGTGGCGAACACCAGCAGCGGCGTGACGATATTGGGCAGCACATGGCGGCCGAGCGTCCAGGCCCCGCCGTTGCCCATCGCCTGCGAGGCCAGCACGAAGTCGCGCTCGCGCAGGCTCAGGGTGCCGCCGTGCGCGATGCGCGTGACCGAGGGCGTGTAGGCCAGGCCCAGTGCCAGCACCACCGAGCCCTTCGAGCCGCCCACCACGGTCATGATGCCGAGCGCGAGCAGCAGGCCCGGAAAGGCCATCAACGCATCGGTGAGCACCATCACCACGCGGTCGAGCGCGCCGCCCGCGTAGGCCGAGACGGTGCCCAGCGCGGTGCCCGCCACCAGCGCGAACAGCACCGAGCCGAGGCTGACCGTGAGGCTCACGGCGGCGCCGGCCATGATGCGCGAGAACACGTCGCGGCCGAACTCGTCGGTGCCGAACCAGTGCAGCGCGCTGGGCGCGGCGTAGCGCGTGAGCGGATCGACCGCGCTCGGATCGTAGGGCGTCCAGATCAGGCCGAGCAGCGCGGTGGCCACCAGCCAGCCCACCAGCAGCGCGCCGAGCGCCAGGTTGAAGCGTTTGAACAGGGAGCGTTTCATTCAGATTTTCATCCGGGGATCGAAGAGCGGATGCAGCAGGTCGACGATCAGGTTGACCAGCACGTAGAGCAGCGCAATCACCAGCAGGCAGCCCTGCACCACCGGGTAGTCGCGCGCGTAGATGCTGTCCACCAGCAGGCGCCCCATGCCGGGCAGGGTGAAGACGGTCTCGATCACCGCGCCGCCGGCCAGCAGGTGGCCGAGCACGAGGCCCAGCACCGTCAGCGTCGGGCCGAACGCGTTGGGCAGCGCATGCAGCAGCACGCGCGGCTCGGAGAGGCCCTTGGCGCGCGCGTGGGCGATGTACTCGAGGCGCAGCACCTCGATGCTGCCGGCGCGCATCACGCGCATCAGCACCGCGATCTCGCCGAGCGCGACCGCCAGCACCGGCAGCAGCAGGTAGCGCAGGCTGCCCCAGCCGGCCTCGGCGAAGCTCTGGTAGCCGAAGGTCGGCAGCCATTGCAGCTTCACGCCGAACAGCCACATCAGCAGGATGCCGATCCAGAAGCTCGGCAGCGAGACGAACAGGATGCCGGTGAAGACGATCGCCGAATCGGTACGCCGGTTCTGCAGCCAGGCGGCCACCAGGCCGGCGGGAATCGCGATCAGGGCCGCCAGCGCGGTGGCGGCCAGCACGATCTGCGCGGTCACCGGGAAGGTGTCGCGAATCAGCTCGCCCACCGGCTGGTGGCGCACGATCGACATGCCGAGGTCGCCGTGCAGCAGGTGGACGATCCACAGCATGAACTGCTCGGGCAGCGAGCGATCGAGGCCGAACTGGTGGCGCATCTGCGCGAGCAGGGCCGGGTCGTTGATGTCGCCGAGCATCAGCGCGGCCGGATCGCCCGGAATCGCGCGGATCATCGCGAACACCAGCACCGTGACGATCGCCACCGAGGGCACCGCCATCAGGATCCGTTTGAACAGGTAGGACAGCATGCTATTTCTCAGTGCTTGATCACGTTGAACACGCGCGTGCGCCGCATCGGCCAGGAGCCGACGCCCTCCAGGCGGCTGCTCACCTGCAGCAGCTCGGGCGCGAAGTACATCATCAGCATCGGCGCGTCGGCCAGCATCAGCGCGTGCAGCTGGTCGAACACCTGCTGGCGCTGCGACTCGTCGGTCATGCCCTGCAGGCTGCGCCACAGCGCCCGCGCCTTGGGGTTCTCCCATTGCGCCATGGCACGCTTGTCCTTGTCGCCGATCACGTCGCCGTACATCAGCTCGGGATCGATGCGCGCCGAGTAGGCGAAGGACATCAGCTGGAAATGGCCCGAGCGGAAATCGGCGAGCTGCTTGCCCCACTCGACCAGGTCCAGGCGCGTGGCGATGCCGGCCTGGCTCAGCAGCGACTGCATGTAGACCGCCAGGCTGTACATGTGCGGGAAGCGCCGGCTGGTCTCCAGGCTCAGCACCTGGCCGTGGTAGCCGGCCTCGGCCAGCAGGCGGCGCATCTCGGGCAGGTTGCGGCGGTAGCCGGCGGCGTCCTCGGCGCTGAACAGCTCGGTGGCGCCAGGCACCAGCGAGGGGTTGTAGGGCGCGCGCCCATCGGTGACGGCCTTGACGATGCTCGGCAGGTCCAGCGCCAGCGCGATCGCGCGGCGCATGCGCACATCGGCGAGCAGCGGATCGCGGGTCTGCATCAGCAGCATCGCCGGATCGGCGGTGGGGCCCGTCACCAGGCGCCAGCGCGGGTCGCTGGGCAGCACGCCGTTCTCGCCCACCGACATCAAATCGATCTGGCCGGCCACCAGGGCCGATTTCTGCGCGGCCTCGTCGGGGATCACCACGAAGCGCACGTCGCCATGGGCGAGCTTGGCGCCGGCCAGGCCGCTGGGCGGCTCGGCGCGCGGGCGGTAGCCGGCGAACGGGCGCAACAGCACGTACTGGCCGCGCTTCCATTCGGAGAACACGAAGGGGCCGGTGGCGACCGGCTTGAGCCACTCGCCCCGGGCGTCGACGCTGGAGGGGCTGAGCACCGCCAGCGGGCAACGCGGGTCGACCATGCGCGTGAGGAACAGCGCGCTCGCGCGGTCCAGCTCGAACACCACCGTCATCGGGTCCGGCGTGCGCAGCGCGAGCACGCGCGGGCCGCGACTGCCGTCGTAGACGTTGCGGCACTCGAAGCCGGAGCTGCGCTTCATCAGGAACTCGAAGCTCCAGCGCACCTCGCGCGAGGTCATCGGCGTGCCGTCGTGGAAGCGCACGCCGTGGCGCAGGTGGAAGGTGTAGGTCTTGCCGTCGGGCGAGATCTCCCAGCTATCGGCCAGCATCGGGCCGACGCTCAGGTCCGCGCGCAGCGCCACCAGCGACTCCACCACATTGGCGAGGATGTTGTCGGTGGCGGTGTTGCGGGCGATGTTGCCCGGCATCGAGGTGGGCGTGTCGGAACCTTCGGCGACGCGGATCTCGGGTTGCGAGGCAGGTTGTGATGCGAGTTGTAAAACAGGCTGTAAAGCCGAGGACGCAGCGGATGAGGCGCCGGCGGCCGCGGCCG
>NZ_VWWC01000097.1:0-27906 GCF_011753175.1 Burkholderia sp. Cy-637
TGAGCGCGCCGAGCGCCTGGCCGGCGATCGTGCCGAGCATGCCCAGTCGCGTGTAGCCGCGCGCGGCGCGCGCGATGCGGTGGGACAGCAGCGCGCAACTGATCGCGATACCGAGGATCTCGGCGCTGACCAGCGCGGTGGCGGCGCCTTCGTCGAGCCGGAAGCGCGCCATCACCGCGGCAACCAGGAACGGCGAGAGGATCAGCCCGTTGGTGGCCGCGGCGAAGGCGAGGGCGAGCCGGATCACCGCGCCGGCCGGCGGATCGGGGCGAGACGCGCCGGCTTGCGGGTCGGTCGTGATCATGAGGCCTCCTGATCGGAACCCGCCCGATCTTGCGCGATGCGCGCGGTTTCAGGCATCGGGTCGGTCCCGTAGCGGGGCGCCGGGACGGACGACGCACCGCGCGTCAGTCCGAACAGCCCGCGCAGATAGGGCGTCAGGAATCGGCCCCGCGGGTCCATCCGTTCGCGCAGCGCGAGGAAGTCGTCCCAGCGCGGATAACAGCCAGCGAGCTCGGCGGCGCCCAGGCCATGCACCTTGCCCCAATGCGGCCGGCCGCCATGATTGCGGCAGATCGCCTGCACGCCGGCGAAATACGCCTCGTAGGGCATGCCGCGATACTGGTGTACCGAGATGCGCACGCTGTCGCGTCCATAGTCGGGGCTCAGCCAGATGTCGTCGCCGCGCACCCAGCGATACTCGATCGGAAACATCAGAGGGAACTCGCGCCGCGCGATGAAGGCGCGGATCTCCCGCAGCGCGTCGGCGCCGCGTTCGGCCGGCACCGACCATTCCATCTCGTTGAAGCGCACCCGGCGCACCGTGGACAGCATCGCATGGCTCGCATCGACGCGCTGCCCGGCGGACACGGTGGAGGCGCACAGACGGCTCAGCGCCGGGCACAGCGAGGGAAGGTGCCGGCCGAGCCCGCACAAGGCGCCGAACACCGTGTTCTCGAGGAAGGACTCGGCGGCGCGGCTCGCCCGGTGCGTGGGCTCGGCGGGTTCGTCGCAGAGGTCCCAGGCCTTGGTGAGCACGGTATCGGTATGCGGGAACCAGTAGAACTCGAAGGAGCGATGCCGTTCGATCAGCGTCGGCGCCTGCAGCAGGCAATCGTCGAGCCGCATCGTGCCGCGCTCCAGCCGCAGCCGGAACGAAGGCACCAGCCGCAGGCCGATCTCGGTCAGCACGCCGAGCGCGCCGAGCCCGATCCGGCCGCCGGCGAACAACGCCGGATCGGCATCGGCCGATGCGCGGCATGTCGAGCCGTCGGCACGCAGGAACACGAGGCTGTCGATCTGCGTGGCCAGGTTGCCGAGCCGAATGCCGGTGCCGTGCGTGCCGGTGCTGGTCGCGCCGGCGATCGACTGCACGTTGATGTCGCCGAGGTTCTCCATCGCGAGCCCCTGCTCGGCCAAGGCCGGCCCGAGCGCCCACAGGCGCGTGCCGGCGTGCACGCGCGCCACGCGCCGCTCGCGGTCGATCTCGATCACGCCCTGCAGCGCGTCGAGCGACAGGATCACGCCGTCGGTCTGCACCAGCGGCGAGAACGAATGGCCGGCGCCGGCGGCGCGCACCGTCACGCCGCGTCGAGCCGCGTCGCGCAGCACGGCCGCGAGCGCCTCATGCGAGGCCGGTGTCGAGACGCTTGCTTCAGGACTGCTGACATAACCCGACCAGTTTCTCCACATGGAGCCTGTCTCCCGAATGTCGTGCCGTCGAACGGCGGGATGCCCGCGCTAGAAGAAGCTCTTGCCGTCGCCGCGATAAGTGGGCGTCTCGCCGATCACGCGTCCATCGCGGATCAGCAGCAGGCTGTTGAAGCGCTCGCACAGCTCGCCGGCCTTGGCGTGGCGGAACAGGACCGGATCGCCGATCGCGGGTGTGAAGCCGCGCGGCAGGCGCAGCGGCGTCTGCACCTCGCCGGCGCCTTCGTTGCGGACCAGCGTGCAGCCGGCGGGCAGCCATGGCGAGGGCAGCCGGCTCGGGCCGGCCGGCCCGGAGGCGATATAACCGCCGCCCGAGCAGGTGGCCATGCCCGGTCGCGGAATACGCGTCACCGGCAACGCGAAGCCGGCGGCCGGCCGCGCATGGAACGCCGCGTAGTGATCGAACAGCGCGGGCGCGTAGAGGCCCGATCCGGCGGCCAGCTCAGTGACCGAGGGATCGTCCAGCGTGCTTTCGAAACTGCCGGTGCCGCCGCCGTTCACGAAGCGCAGCGCGTGACCGGCCTCGGCGAGCGCGCGGACCACGGCCTGCCGGCGCGCGTTGACCTCGCGCGCCGAGCGGCGCTTCAGCACGCGGATCAACGCATTGCGCGCGCCGCCGCCCGGCGTCATGTCGGCCAGGCCGGCGATCTGGCCTTCGTAGCCCATCAGCCCGGCGAGCCGCACCTGTTCCTGGTCGCCGATATGGTTCGCGAGCGCGAGCGCGGCCGCGACGTCGCGCACCGGCGAGCGGTACATGCCGAAGTGCAGGCCAGGATAAGCCGACGACATGTCGAGATCGATCGCGAGCGGGATCGTCACGGCCTCGTCGCGCGCGACGCGCGCGATCGCGTCGACCTGCGCGGCGGCGTCGACCATCAGCGTGATCGAGCGGCCGCGTCTCGACTGCACGGCCACGGCACGCAAGTCGTCGGGCTCCACGCCGGGATAGGCGACCACGATATCGTCGAAGCCGCTGTCCGCCAGCCAGGCCGCCTCGGCGGCCGAATAACACAACAGACCCTGCATGAACGGGCCGCCCGCCAGCGCCGCAGCGATCAGCTCGCGCGAGCGCAACGACTTGGTGGCGAGCCGGATCGGCAGGCCGCGCGCGCGACGCTTCAGGTCCGCGAGATTGGCATCGAACTGGTCGAGGTCGACGAAGGCGGCCGGCAGGCGCTGGCCCATGAGGGCCTCGCGGTAGGTCGGGTAGTCGGGTAGGGCGGCATGCGTGCGCGGCGGGAGATCTGCACGGCTCATGGGCCTGGCTCGCTGGGTTGGGGCGTCGCGCGGATTGTGCGACTCGTCTGGAGCCGAGGATAGAACCGGCCGGAATGCCGACCAAGCGCCGAGCGGGTCGTTCGAGGGGTCTTATCCGGCCATCGCGATCGGTCGTTACCGTGTCCGGTATTCCGTCTTGATAATGAAATGGATGATTTGTCGGGAATATAAATTAAATAGTAAATAAGAAAATTCATATTTAAATGTTGAAGATGACAAGGTGGATAAAAATGGGATAGTGCCGACGTCGCGACGAGAAACACATAATGAAGGCCGCTAAACTGAGGTCGTACAGGGTTATTCCAGATGTCGGCCTCGATTCGAGGCGATCGATAATGATTTGTCATTGGGCGTGAATTTAAATTTTCCCATTTGAAAAAATTTATCGATGGATATCTGGAAATGACGAATTCAAAACTTGTGATTACCGTGGTGCTGATCTGCGCGACGCTGGGCGCATGTGGCGGAGACGGGACGGACAGCGCCAGCCTGGTTTCGCCCGCGAAAACCCCCGTCGCCACCGGCGTTGCGCCGCGGCCGCAAGCACCCACCGAAGCCCGGAGCGAATCGACACCACCATCGCCGCGTCGTCAGGACATGATGCTGACGCAGTTCGTCGATCCGTTCATCGGTACCGGGATGAATCCGGACTCACGCCATGCCGGCAACGTCAGTCCGGGCGCGACGGTGCCGTTCGGCATGGTGAATTTCGGGCCGAACACACCGCGTAGCGACTTCAACGGATCGGGCGGTTACCTGTCGTCCAGATGGGGGGCGAACGGTACCATCCACTTCTTCAGCGTGACGCACCTGAGCGGCGTCGGATGCCCGGGGCAGGGTACCGTGGCGATGCTGCCGAGCGATACGGCCAAGGCGATCGCGCCGACCGGCCGGCCGGCGGGTATCGAGTACGACTATTCGGACGAAGCGGCGGAACCCGGCTACTACAAGGTCCGCCTCAGGAGCGGCATCGTCACGGAGTTGACGGCGACGGCGCGCGTCGGCATGGCGCGCATCACCTATGCGAACAAGGACCGCGGATTCTTCTCGATCGATGCCCGGCTGAATGCCGGCAGCAACGCCTCGGCCACCAGGATTACCCCCGATCGCGTGACATTGACGCTTGGCAGTGACGGCAGATCGGTCAGCGGGCAGGCGGTGGCGCCGGCCTTCTGCACGCCTTACGGCACACCCTGGAACGCGCCCGTGTATTTCTACGCGAGCTTCGACAAGCCCTTGCGCAAGCAGGCGGATACCTCGTCGGTCAACACCGTCGTCAAGGGAGCCGCGACCCTGCAATTCGACCTGAGCGATACCGACAGGACGGTGACCATGAAGGTGGCGGTCTCCTCGGTCAGCATCGAGAACGCACGACGCAACCTGCTTGGGGAGGGGGAAAAGCCGAGCTTCGACGACGCTCGCGCGAATGCCTCGGCTCTCTGGAACGACCGTCTCAACACGATCCAGATCGACCAGGCCGCGAATCCGTCGGAGCTGGATCCGCAACAACGGGCGAACCTGACCAAGTTCTACACGGCGCTCTACCGTGTGTTCGGTGCACCGACGCTCTACAGCGACACGAACGGCGAATTCCGCAGCATGCGTCAGCCGAAAGGCGCGGATGGCCGATACCCGAAGCAGGTCGACCAGACTGGCCTCGTGCCGCAGCGGGCCACGGCGAGACTCGCCGACTATGCCTTCCGCCGCCACGACGGGTCGCAGGGCGGCGCCGGCAATCACTACACGGGGTTCTCGATGTGGGACACCTATCGGTCGCAGGTGCAGTTGTTGGCGATGCTGGCGCCGAAGGAGTCGAGCGACATGATGCAGTCGCTGGTGACCGACGGTTTGCAGTGCGGCGCCTTCCCGCATTGGGTCGACGGCAGCGACGACTCGACGCCGATGAGGGGCGACAATGCATTGAACGTGATGGCGGCCGCATACAAGTTCGGCGCGACCGATTTCGACCTGGTCTCGGCGGCGCGCCTGACGAAGCAATCCGTGTTCGACACGGCCAGCGCATGCAACGATCGCCCCAGCGACACTTATCTGTCTGATTTCATCCACTTGCGCTACGTTCCGCAGAGCAAGGACGAGCACTCGTCGTCCACGACCATCGAACGCGTGCTGAGCGACCGTTCCGCCGCTGCCTTCCTGCAGGCGCTGCCCGCCAGCGTGCTGAGCGCCGCGGGGAGCGGTGTCACGCCGGAGCAGATCCGCACGCTCTATGCGCGCGCCTCGTGGTGGCGCAACATCTTCGACGAGACGAGCAAGACGATCGCCGCGCGCAATGCGCCGCCCGACGGCGCGGTGCCCGGCACGCTGGGCACGCTCACGCAGGGTGGTTTCCACGAATCCACCGAACCGAATTACTTCTGGAGCTTCGCGCAGGACTGGTCGGCGCTGATCGATGCGATCGGCGGCAAGCAGGCGGCTGTTTCGCGCTTGGACGCGCTGTTTTCGATTACGGCGCCTTTTTCCAGCTCGCCCGACTCCAAGGCGCTCAACGGCAACGAGTCGTCCCACACCCTGTACATCGGCAACGAGCCCGCGTTCCAGTCGCCGTGGGCCTACAACTGGGCCGGGCAACCGAGCGGGGCGCAGTACGTCATCCCGATCATCATGTCCAAGGCCTTCACCACCAAGCGCAATGGGCTGCCGGGCAACGACGACATGGGTGCGATGTCGAGCTGGTACGTGTGGGCGGCGCTCGGCATGTTCCCGGTGATTCCGTCCGAGGCCGGCCTGGCCCTGTCCACGCCGCAGTTCAGCGGGATCACCGTCTGGTTCGGCAAGGGCAGGAAGTTGCGGATCGAGAGCGACAGGCAGGTCGCCATGGATGATTCGGGGCGCCCCGCGTTCGCGTATATCCGGTCGCTGAAGCTCGACGGCGCCGACTATGCCGGTTCCTGGCTGCCGCTGGGCGCCATCGACAAGGGCGCGACCCTGCGCTACCAGCTGTCCGCCACGCCCACGCAGTGGGCGGCCGCCGACAAGCTGAGGCCGCCGTCCGGCCCCGATGCGGACTACACGCGTATGACGGCCGCGGATGCGCTGCCCAAGGCGCCGGGCAGCGGGTCCTGAGGCGGGTTTGCGGGGCGCTCCTGCGCGCCTCGCTCAGCTCGTCGCCGCCGCTTGCCGCAACCGGAACAGCCCCACGATCCCCGACAGGCCATGCGCCTGTTCGTTGAGCGTCGCCGAGGCGGCGGTCGACTGCTCGACCAGCGCCGCGTTCTGCTGCGTGGCCTGGTCCATCTCGGCGACGCTGCGATCGATCTGGCTGATGCCGGTGCTCTGCTCGTTCATCGCGCCGTCGATCTCGCCGATCACGCGATTGACGCGCTCGATGCCCTCGACGATCTCGCGCATCGCCGCGCCGGCCGCCTGCACGCGTTGCGCGCCGGTATCGACGCTGGCTTCCGAGGACTGGATCAGGTCCTTGATCTCGCGCGCGGCCGTCGCGCAGCGCTGGGCGAGCGTGCGCACCTCGCCGGCCACCACCGCGAAGCCGCGGCCGTGCTCGCCGGCGCGCGCGGCTTCCACCGCCGCGTTCAGCGCGAGGATATTGGTCTGGAAGGCGATGCCGTCGATCACGCCGATGATCTCGGTGATGCGCGCCGAGGCGCGGGCGATCTCGTCCATCGTGCTGACCGCGCTGGTCACCACCTCGCCGCCGCGCGCCGCCGCCTCGCTGGCCGAGGTCGCGAGCCGCGAGGCCTCCATCGCCGATTCCGCCGACTGCTTCACGCTCGCGGTCAGTTCGGTGAGCGCGGCCGAGGTGTGCTGCAGGTTGCTGGCCGAAGTCTCGGTGCGCTGCGACAGGTCGCGATTGCCCATTTCGATTTCGCCGGTGGCCAGCTTCATGCTGTCCACGCCGGACTTCACGTCGTGCAGCACCGCGCTGATCTTGTCGACGAAGGCATTGAAGGAAGCGGAGATCTGCGCCACCTCATCGCGGCCGGCCACCGGCAGGCGATGCGTGAGGTCGCCGCCGCCCGAGCCGATGGTGTCCATCGCGTCGCGCACCCGCGACAGGCTGCGGAACGAGTTCGAGGTGAAGAAGGCCGCGAGGCCGACCGCGGCCAGCGTCAGCAGCAGCATCGCCACGCCGAGCGTGCGCAGCACCCGGCTCAGTCCCGCGGTGGCCTCGGCCTTGTCGAGCGCGATCACCAGGTACCAGTCGGTGCCGGCCACCGGCTGGGCCTTGAGCAGCTTCGCCACGCCGCCCAGCGCGATCTCCATCGGCGCGCCGGCCTGGGCCAGCGAGGCGAGCGCGGCGGGCGTGAGCGCCTCGGCGATATCGGTGGCGGGCTTGAGCGCGAGCTTGGCGTCCGGGTGCGCGATGACCTGGCCGTCGCGCGTCACCACGAAGGCCAGGCTGGCGGGCGTCGGATGCACGGTGGACACCACCTCGCGCACGCCCTCGAGCGGCACCGCGCCGCTCACCACGCCGTCGGCCGAGCCGTTGCGCATCATCGGCGCGGAGAACGACACGTAGGGCGCGCCCGTCGAGGAGTCGCCATAGGGCTTGGTGACCACCAGCGCGCCCGCGGCCAGCGCGGCCTTGTACCAGGGGCGGGCGGTCGGGTCGTAGCCCGGCGCGGTGCTGGTGGTCGAGAAAAAGCTCTTGTCGCTCCAGCCGACCGTGGTGATCGGGAAGCCGCTGGCGCGGCCCATGTGCTTGACGAAACCTTGCGGATCGCCGTGCTCGACGTCCTCGGCCGAAGCCTTGACCGCCTGCGCCTTGGCCTCCACCCACTTGTCGATCGCCAGCGTGTTGGCGCCGGCGATCGCGTCCAGGTTCTGCGCGATGGTTTCCATCGTGTTGGCGCGCACCGTGAAGTAGGCGGCGGCGCCCGACAGCGCGAGCGCGCCGATCACGGTGGCGGAGGAGATGATCAGGATGCGGCTTCGGAGTGAGGACATCATGGCCTTGAGAGGAGAGGGCGGGCTGCGCGAATCGGGAGGCGGTTGCGGTAATCGGGTACGGGGAATCGAGGGCGGGCGACGGCACCCGCTCATAGCGTCTACGGCGCGGCGCGCGAAAACTTGATTGGGGGAAGTCGGGACGGCGAGGCGCGGCGCGTCGGGAGCGCGGCGGATGGGACGATGGCGCGCAGGCTCGCGGCGGCGCGGCGTGTGCCAGGAACGAGCTAGGCGGGGACGAGCGAGAAAGCCGCTTGAAAGGATGCGACGCGTCGCGTGGGAGAGATGAAATGCGGGAGTCGCCGTGAATGGGGGCCTGGAAGATCAGGCTCAGGCGAGCCGGTAGCCCGCCTGGTTCCGGTCGCGGCGAGCAGCGCGCAACCGGACCAGCCGGGAGCTTGCCCCGGCCTTGTGATGCGTCGATGCAATCCGCTCCGGCGCGCCCGGGGCCTGCCGTCCAGGGCCCGAGGCGCGCCGGCCGATCTCAGCGCAGGCCGCCGGCCGCTAGCAGATGCTCGCCGCTGATCCAGCGCGCGTCGTCCGAGGCCAGGAACACGGCGACGCCGGCGATATCGTCAGGCTGGCCGGCGCGGCCCAGCGGCGTTTGCGCCACGAACTGCGCTTCCATCTCGGAGCCCGCGATGCCGGCCGCGTGCGTGCCTTCCGTCTCGACATAACCGGGGTTGATCGCGTTGACGCGGATCTTGCGCGGCGCGAGCTCCAGCGCCAGCACGTTGGTGATCGCATCCACCGCGCCCTTGGTGCCGGTATAGACGGCGGTGGTGGCGGGGGTGATCCGCGTCGCCGCCGAGCTGATGTTGATCACGCTCGCGCCTTCGCCAAGGTGCTTCGAGGCGGCCTGCGTGACCAGCAGCAGGCCCAGCACGTTGGTATTGAACTGACGATGGAACTCGTCCTCGGTGATGTCTTCCAGCGCCGCGAAGGCATACACGCCCGAGTTGTTGACGACGGTATGCAGCGCGCCGAATTCGTCGATCGCGGCCTGCACCAGCTTCGCGGCATCGGCCGCCTTCGACACGTCGCCGCCCACCGCCACCGCGCGCCCGCCGGCGTCGCGGATCTCGGCGGCCACGCTTTCCGCGCCCGACTTGCTGCTGGCGTAACCGACCACCACGGATGCGCCCTCGGCGGCGAGCGCCTTGGCGATTGCCGCGCCGATTCCCTTCGAGGCACCCGTGACGAGTGCGACCTTTCCTTCGAGCCTGGCCATGCTGTTCCTCACCTAGTGTGGACCGGTCGTCGCCAGGACGGCGACGCGCCGGAGTGCCTTGCAATCTACGCGCGGCCCATCGCGGGAAAAAGCGTGAAGACTCGAATTTAGATGCCGGGTTTGCCAAACAATGAAATAGTCGCGAGTACGAATTGTGCGAATTGCGCCGAAAGGCGAGCGGCCCCTGTCGTTATAGCGGCGATGGATGCGCGAGCGCGGACAAGGGCGGCGCCGCAGCGATGCGCGTGCCGGCTCGGGCGCGCTACAACTGCTCGGAGATCCGCCGCGAGACGTCCTGCAGGCGATGCAGATAACGCTCGACCACCTTGTCGACCGTCAGCGCGGACGAGAACCAGGTCAGCCCGATCGAGGCCACCACGAAATCCTTCGCGATCACCGGCACCGCGAGCGTGCCCGACACGGGCCGCACGGTGGCGTCGCGCAGGCCGTAGCCGCGCCGGCGCGTTTGCTCCAGCATCGCCTGCACGGCCTCGCGGTCGTGGGCGAGGCGATCCTCGGGATGATGGCTCTGGCGCACGATCTCCAGCAGCATCTCCTGTTCCTCCGGCGAGCAGAACGCCAGGTAGGCGCGCCCGAGCGCGCGCGAGACCAGGCTCAGGCGCATGTTGATCGAGGAGTGCAGCAGCGAGAGCGGCGAATAGGGAATGGTGCTGTGGCGCACCACCAGCGCATCGACGTCGAGCATGCCGACGGCGATCGGCCATTTGATTTCCTCGGTCAGCGCGCGCACCAGCGGCCCGGCGATCTCGACCACGCGCGGCACGTGGTGATAACCCGAGTTCAGCGCGTTGACGCCGTCGAGCAGGCGGTATTCGCCGGGGCGCGCGCCGCGCGCGACCAGGCCCAGTTCCTCGAAGGTGCGCAGCAGCCGCACCAGGGTCGGCTTGGGCAGGGTGGTGGACTGATGCAGGCCGTCGAGCGTCGAGACCGGCATTTGGTTGAGCGCGCGCAGCAGGGCAATGGCCCGCTCGACCGCGCGGATCGACGAATCGCGTTCCGCCATCTTGGGGTTCCGGTCTGTCTCCGATCTTGTCTCTGGTTCGTATCGGCGCTCGGCGAGAGCCGGCGCGATCGCGTTTGATCCAGGCGGATTATCCCAGCTTTGCCGGCCGGCGGCGTCCCGGCAGGCGGCTGCCGTGTCAGGCCATCATCGCGAGCGCGCCGCGGCGCAGCAGCGCCTGGTCCGAGCCGACCACGAACCAGCTCGCGCCCATCGGCTCGAACTCGCCGCATTCCTGGCTCTCGCCGATCGCGACGCCGCCGATCTTGCCGGCGCGGCGCGCGATGTCGAGCACCGCGACGGTGGCCTGCATCACCTCGGGCGCGCGCGCATCGGCGAGCCCGAAGGACAGCGCGAGATCGGCGCGGCCGACGAACAGTCCCGCCACGCCGTCCACCGCGGCGATCTCGGCGGCCGCCGCGCAGCCGGCGCGGCTCTCGATCTGGCAGATCACCGTGGTGCCGTTGCCGGCCTCGACCGCGCGCTTCATGCCCATCGCGCCGTAGCCGGCGAAGCGCGGCGAACTCGAATAACCGCGCTCGCCGTCGAGGAAGCGCGTGCGCGCCACC
The DNA here is from genome assembly GCF_011753175.1 of Burkholderia sp. Cy-637. Lineage (NCBI taxonomy): Bacteria > Pseudomonadati > Pseudomonadota > Betaproteobacteria > Burkholderiales > Burkholderiaceae > Burkholderia > Burkholderia sp. Cy-637. The sequence continues at coordinate 10,736 of NZ_VWWC01000097.1, forward strand.
AGGCGCCGCGCGTCCTCGGCCGAATCGACGTGCGGCACCAGCAGGCCCGACACGCCGAGATCGAGCGCGGACTGCACGGTGGCCGGCTGCATGTCGGCAATCCTGACGAACAGCGGCAGCGCCACCGAGCGCGCGGCGATCACCATGATGTCGAGCGTGGCGCGATCGAAGGGCGCGTGCTCGGCGTCGATCACGGCGAAGTGGAGGCCGGCGCCGCCGAGGATCTCGATGATCTGCGGCGCGCCGGTCTTGACGAAGGTGCCGATCTGGCGCGGGAGGCTGGCTTGCATGGGCGTGGAGTCGTTGAAGTCGAAAGGGCAGGCGCGCCGGTTCAGCGCGCGGCGGTGACGGATGCGGCGCGGCGGCTGGCGCGCTCCATCGCGAACGCGGTGGCGCCGAGCAGCAGCAGGCACAGCGCGGGCAGCAGCATCGCGTAGCTGGCATGGCCGAGCGCCTTGCCGATCCAGGGCATCGCGTTCTGCGCGAGGAAGCCGCCGAAGTTGCCGATGCTGCTGATCGCGGCCAGGCTCGCCGCGGAGCGCCGGCCGCTGAAGTACTTCGAGGGCAGCGACCAGAAGCAGGGCAGCAGCAGCGAGGTGCAGGGCGTGCCGAACACCAGCGCGACGTAGCGCCAGGCCGGGTCGCTCACCAGCAGGCTGACCACGAAGGCCAGGCAGCCGATGGTGCCGATCGCGGCGGCCGCCACCCGCACCTGGCCCTCGCGCTTGAGCAGGCGCGGCACGGTGAGCAGCAGGATCGCCGTGAGCGCCCAGGGGATCATGGTCAGCAGGCCGTTGAACGAGCTCGACACGCCGAAGCCCTTGATCACCGTCGGCAGCCAGTAAATGATCCCGTACAGCGAGGTCAGCAGCAGCGTGTAGCCCAGCGCGAACAGCATCACCACGCGGTCGCGCAGCACCGCCCAGACATTGCCCTCGTGGTTGGTGGAGGGCGCCTCCTGGGCCACCATGCGCGCCAGTCGCTGGCGCTCGGCCGCGTCGAGAAAGCCCGCCGTCTCGATGCTGGCGGGCAGGCGCAGCAGCACGATCGGCGAGAGCAGCAGGGCGAAGGCGCCGGTCACGATGAACACCCACTGCCAGCCGGCATGGCCCAGCGTGCCGTCCAGCGACAGCAGCATGCCGCCGAAGGCCGAGCCGAGCATGTTGCCCAGCGCGCTGCCCAGCGTGAGCAGGGCCACCGCGCGCACCTGGTAGCGGCGCGGCAGCCAGACCGTCAGGTAATACACCACGCCCGGATAGAGCCCCGCCTCGGCGCTGCCCACCAGGAAGCGCAGCGCCGCGAACATCGAACCCGAGGCGGTATAGGCCAGCAGCACGGTGGCGATGCCCCAGCTCAGCATGATGCGGAAGATCCACTTCGGCGCGCCGAAGCGATGCACGCCGAGCGCGCTGGGGATCTCGAAGATCAGGTAGCCGATGAAGAACAGCGAGGAGGCCAGCCCGTAGGCGGTCTCGGTCAGGCCGATCTGGTGGACCATCTGCAGCTTGGCGAAGCTGACGTTCATCTTGTCGATGACCGATACCAGGTAGGTCACCATGATCAGCGGCATGATGCGCCACCAGACGCGCCGGATCAGGCGCTCGTCGTGCGCGGTATCGGGCTGGGCCGCCGCGGCCAGGGAAATCTCCATGTCTCCTCCCACTCCATCGTGTCGGACCGGCTGTCTGCCGCCTTACAGTCGCGCGGTGCGCCGGTTTGTGTGCCTGTCTCGTGCGGGCCGGTACTCGATCGGTCCACGGCGGGCAATACTACGCTGCACCGATGGCCCTCTCCAGCGCGATTCGGCAAGATTTCGCGGTGCGGAATCATGGCGATCGATCCCTATTGGTGGCGGCGCCGGCGCGGACCCGACATTTCGCTCTGCGAAAAGTCATGGAAACGCGCTTGGAGCGACACGGCCTGCGTGGAACCATACGGGGCGTCGAAACGAGGGCGCCGCAGCGCGCTCCGGCAGCGACGCATCCGGCATCCGCGGCAAGCGGAGCCACGACATCGGGAGGAGACACCATGAAGACATCGCTGGCGCTGATCGGCGCCGCCGCCTGCGGCTTTGCCTGTGCCGCGCAGGCCCAGGGCAGCGTGACCCTGTACGGCATCGTCGATGCCGGTTATCGCTACAACAGCAATGCCGGCGGCGCGCCGCAGCACGCCATCGCGGGCGGCAACGAGAGCGCCTCGCGCTTCGGCATCACCGGCAGCGAGGAACTGGGCGGCGGTTATCGCGCCGTGTTCACCCTGGAGAACGGCTTCACCACCACCACCGGCGCGCTGCAGGCCGGGCTGATGTTCGGTCGGCAGGCTTTCGTCGGGCTCGGCACGCCTTACGGCACCGTCACGCTGGGGCGCCAGTACCTGACGCTGTCGAGCTATCTCGGCCAGTTCGCCTCGGGCACCGACTGGGCCGCGCGCGGCGCCGGCTGGGGTTATCACCCGGCGGGCCTGGACGACGTGGACGGCACCGAGCGCGCCAACAACGCGATCAAGTACGTGAGCCCGCGCTATCGCGGCCTGCAACTGGGGGCGACCTACAGCCTGGGCGGCGTGGCGGGGCAGGTCACGCGCAACGAGATGATCTCGGCCGGCGCCGACTACCAGCAGGGCCCCTTCAAGTTCGCGGCGGCCTATCTGTACGTGAAGAATCCGAACTTCGCGCTGTTCGGCAACAACGCCACCAGCAGCGCGACCGGCAACAACTTCACCAGCCCGATCTTCAGCGGTTATGCCACGGCCGGCTCGCAGCGCGAGTTCGGCGCCGGCACCTCCTACGAGCTCGGCCACTTCACGCTGGGCGCGATCTACACGCGCACCAGCTTCGCCGACCTGGGCGCCACGCCCGTGACGGGCGCGAGCCTGCCCGCGGCCGAGCGCGGCAAGACGGCGACCTTCAACACCGCCGAGGCGAACCTCAAGTACCGCCTCACGCCGGCCCTGCAGTTCGGCATCGCCTATGCCTACACGCGCGTGAGTTCCTTCGCCGGCCAGAGCGGCGCGAGCTACCAGCAATGGAACCTCGGCGCCGACTATTCGCTGTCCAAGCGCACCGACCTGTATTGCGTGCTGCTGCACGAGAAGGCCGCCGGCATCGATTCCACCGGCCATGCCGCGGTGGCCGCGCTGACCTTCGCCACCCCATCGGCCAGCGATGCCCAGACCGGCTTCACGGTCGGCATCCGCCACCTGTTCTGAACCCGAGCTTCCCTTCACTGGAGACGACATGCCTGCCACACCCCAAGCACCCGCCCTCGCGCTGTTCGATTCGCACGCGCACCTGGTGGCGGACGACACCACCCGCTACCCGCGCAATCCGATGCAGCGCTCGCCCAACGCGCCGCCGCGCCTGCCGGGCGTGATCGGCCTGCCGGGCGGCGCGCACGGCCCGAATCCGATCAACGAGGTGCCGGACGTGTCGCGCATGCTGCCGTGGATGGATCAGGCCGGCGTGGTCGAGGCGGTGGCGGTGCAAAAGCGCATGATCTACCGCTACGACAACAGCTACATCCTCGATTCCTCGGATGCCCATCCCGATCGCTTCTCGGCGGTGGTGATCCTCGACGCCGAGGCGCCGGAAACGCCGGCGCAGGTGCGCGGCTACATCGAGCGCCACGGCCTGGCCGGCGTGCGCCTGTTCGGCGGCCGCGAGGCCGACGGCTCGATGCCCTGGCTGGCGTCGCCGCGCGCGCTCGAGACCTGGGCGGTGGCCAACGAGCACGGCATCGTGATGGACATCGAGGTGCTGGCGCGCGGCGGCGGCGGGCCCTCGGTGCCGGCCATCATCGCGCTGGCGCGGCGCTTCCCGACGCTGCGCGTGGTGCTCGACCACATGCTCGAGCCCGAGGCCGAGGACGACAACTTCGGCTTCGACGAACGCTTCGCGCCGCTCGCGGCCGAGCCGAACCTGTTCTTCAAGTTCACCTCGATCAACCTCGACATCTATCGCGAGACCGGCACGCCGGCCGACCAGGCGCTGCGCGCGGCGGTCGACATGTTCGGCGCCGATCGCATCATGTGGGGCTCGGACATCGGCACCTCCTCGGGCACCTATGCCGACATGGTGCAGCGCATGCTCGCGGCCTGCGCGCGGCTCACGCCCGAGGAACGCCACGCGGTGCTGTATGCCACCGGTCGCGCGGTGTTCGTGAAGGGCGGGGCCCGCGCCTGACGCGGCCGGTTTCAGTATTCAGGAACCCAGGACCAGGAGAGCCCCATGTTTCTCGACCCGGCGAACACGCCCGGCTTCAAGCGCACGCTGTTCAACGCGATCGTGGCGCCGCGCCCGATCGGCTGGATCAGCACCGTCAACGCGCGCGGCGAGGTGAACCTCGCGCCGTTCTCGCATTTCAACCTGGTCTCGACCGCGCCGCCGGTGGTGATGTTCTCCTGCAACGCGCCGGCCGACCGGCACGAGAAGGACACCGTCACCAACATCCGCGAGACCGGCGAATTCGTCACCAACCTCGTCACCTGGGCGCTGCGCGAGCCGATGAACACCAGTTCGATGAACGCGCCCTATGGCGTGGACGAGTTCGAGCTGGCCGGCCTCGAGAAGGCGCCCAGCGTAATGGTGAAGCCGCCGCGCGTGGCGGCCTCGCCGGCCAGCATGGAATGCCGGCTGCTGCGCATCGTCGACATCGAGCCCACCGGGCCCGGCGAGACCTTCAGCCGGGTGGTGTTCGGGCGCATCGTCGGCGTCCATCTGGACGAGCGTTTCGTGACCGAAGACGGCCGCTTCGACACGGTGCTGGCCGAGCCGCTCACGCGCCTGGACGGCAACCGCTACGCCACCGTCGGCAAGCTCGACGAGCTGGGCCGGCCGAGCCCGCGCAACGGCTGAGCAGGACCTTCCCCCTTACACAGGATTCACCGAGGAATCGACATGACGACAAACACGGAAACCGGCGTGCGCCGCGCGGCGGTGCACGACCTGGCGCCGGGCGCGGTGGCGCGCGGCCAGAACTTCTACGTGCAGTGGCTGGAGGGCGAGACGCGCGAGTTCGAGGCGACGAGCGCGCACGAGATGCTGGTGCTGCTGCCCGAGGACGGCGCCGAGATCGCCGTCGGCGACGGGCCGACGCAGCGCGTGCCGGGCCGCAGCGTCTGCGTGCTGCCGGCCGGCCGCGCGCGCGTGAGCCCGGCGCCGGGCGCCCGCGCGGTGCTGATCGCCTCGTCGCGGCCCGACCTGCCGGCCGGGGCGGCCTGCAACGCGGCCGATTACGCGGTGCCCGATGCGCGCATCGTCGGCAGCGACAGCGGCTACCGGCGCACGCGCGGAGCGGGTGAACTGCAGGTGATCGGCATCGACGCGATCACGCCGCCGGCCGACAAGCCGCGCCTGAAGATGCTGCAGACCGACACGCTCAGCATCAACTGGGTCGAGTACCAGGACGCGCGCGATCGCTCGAAGCTGAGCCCGCACAGCCACACGAATTTCGAGCAGGGCTCGCTGGCGATCGAAGGCGACTTCATCCATCACCTGCGCGTGCAATGGGGCCCCGACGCGAACGCCTGGCGCGAGGACGAGCACCTCGCGGCGGGGCCGGCCTCGATGATCGCGATCCCCGTGCAGCTGATCCATACCACCGAGGGCGTGGGCAGCGGCCGGCACCTGCTGATCGACGTGTTCTCGCCGCCGCGCGAGGACTTCATCGGCAAGGGCTGGGTGGCGAACGCCGCGGATTATGCGCGCGGCTGAGATCGGCCGCGATGCGGGCCGGCGGCGCGAGGCGCGTGGCGTATCGGCGCGCGAGCCGGTCGCCGCGTCGGCTCGCGCCTCAGCCCGCCGGCGTGGCGCGCAGCCGGGCCAGCGCCAGCACCGTGCGCATCAGCGGCGCCTCCACGCCGAGCCGCGCCGCGCATTCGAGCGGGGCGCCGAGGATCGCGTCGAGCTCGAGCGCCCGCCCGGCTTCGAGGTCCTGCAGCATCGAGGTCTTGACCGTGCCGAGCGCGCGCGACTGGGCCATGCGCGTGGCGATGTCGATCTCGATCGCGAGGCCCGCAGCCTTGCCGATCGCCAGGCACTCGCCCATCAGTTGCGCGTAGGCGGCGCGCGTGTGCGCATCGTCGAGCAGCCGGTCGGTGCTGGCCTGGGTCAGCACGCTCAGCGGGTTGGCGCAGGCGTTGCCGAGCAGCTTGACCCACAGGTCGCGGCGGATGTCCTCGCTGGCGGTGGTCGGCAGGCCCGCCGCGTCGAGCACGCCGGCCCACTGGGCGCTGCGCTCGCTGACGCCGCCGGCCGGCTCGCCGATGGTGATGCGATTGCCGCTGTGATGGCGCACCACGCCGGGCGCGGGGCAACTGCAGGATGCCATCACGCTGCCGCCGAGCACCTGGGCGAAGGGCAGCGCGCGCTCGACGCCGCCGTCGGGATCGACGCTTTGCAGGCGCAGCCCTTCGAGCGGCTGGCCCGGCACCAGGCAGAACCACCAGGGCAGGCCGTTGCCGACCGGCAGCACCACGCTTTGCGCATCGAGCAGCGGCGCGAGCGAGGCGGCCAGGCCCGGCAGCGACTGCGATTTCAGCGCGATCACCACCAGCTCCTGCGGGCCGATCTCCTCGGCGCGGGCATGGGCCTCGACCGGCACCCGCTGCTCGGGCGCATCGGGGCTCTGGTAGCGCAGGCCGTCGCGGCGCAGCGCCTCGAGCGTGGCGCCGCGCGCCAGCAGCGAGACGCGATGGCCGGCGAGCGCGAGGCGGGCGGCGAAGTGGCCGCCGATCGCGCCGGCGCCGACGATGGCGATGCGGCGCGAAGGGTTGGCGGAGCGGGTGGCAGGCATCTTGAAAGCATCCATGGCGTGAGGGTTCGCGCATTGTCGCCGCGCGGCGGTGTGCGTCGAGCACTTTATGCCTGTTTTTCTCCTGGCGGAATCCTCCGCCGCGACGTGCGCGTCGAATCCGGCGCGCGCGTCCTCCCGAAGAAGGAACCATGATCATGGCGATCGACAGCGCGACCCTCAGGCGGGTCACCGCGCAACTCTACGAACGCTCGCTGAAGACGATCCCCGACGATACGCGCGCCTTCCTGGCCGACGCGGCCGAACGCGAGACCAGCCCGACCGGCCGCGCCACGCTGCGGATCCTGGTGGAGAGCGCCGACGGCGCGCGCCGCGACGACTCGCTGGTGTGCAGCGACGTGGGGATTCCCACCTACAGCGTGAAGATCGGCACGCGCGTGCGTTTCGACGGCCCGGTGCGCGCCGCGATCCGCGACGGCTTCGCCGACCTGGCGGCCTCGATCTCGCCGCCGATCCTGAAGATGGTGACCAACCCGCTCACGCACGAGCGCGGCCATGCCGGCAAGGACATGCCGATCGTCAGCTTCGACGTGATCGACGATGCCGAGCACGTCGACATCGTCTGCTCGCCCAAGGCGATGGGTACTGGCCGCTGGGAGGCGATCGAGGCCTTCGTCTACCCGAGCCACGCGCAGATCGAGCGCTTCGTGCTCGACACCATGCTGCGCGCGGGCTCGCAGCCCTGCCTGCCGCTGGTGATCGGGGTCGGCATCGGCGGCACCTTCGACTACGCGGCGCGCCTGGCCAAGGAGCAGATGATGCGGCCGTTCGGGCGCGCCAATCCGGAGCCGATGCTGGCCGCGATGGAGCGGCGCCTGCTCGACGCGGTCAACGCGATGGGCTTCGGGCCGATGGGCACCGGCGGCGACACCACGGCGATGGCGGTGCATATCGACTACGCCGCCAGCCACGGCTTCGTGCCGGTGGCGGTCTGCTTCAACTGCTGGATCAACCGACGCACGGCCGCGCGGATTCACGGCGACGGCCGCGTCGAATTCCTGGAGGGCGCGTGATGAGCCGCCTGCATGAACTGAAGCTGCCGCTGGCGGCCGAGCCGGTGCTGGCGCTGCAACTCGGCGACATGGTGCGGCTGTCCGGCGAGATCACGGTCAGCATCGGCCTGCCGACCCACAAGCGGCTGGCCGAGGCGATCGAGCGCGGCGCCGAGCTGCCGGTCGACCTGCGCGGCGGGGCCTTCTTCCACCTGAGCACCTATGTGAACGAGACGCCGGACGGCCCCGAGGCGCTCTACCTGAACCCGAGCACCAGCACGCGCTACGACGCCTGGATGCCGAGCCTGATCCGCGGGCTCGGCCTGCGGCTGGTGGGCGGCAAGGGCGGGCTCGACGCGGCCAGCGCGGCGGCGCTGCGCGAATGCGGCTGCGCCTACCTGTCGTTTCCGGGCGGCGGGCTGAACCTGCTGTCGCGTTCGCTGCGCCGCGTGGTGGCGCAGCACTGGACCGAGTACATCTCGCAGTTCCGCTTGCTGACGCTGGAGGTGGAGCAGCTCGGGCCGGCCACGGTCGCGATCGACGCGCACGGCAACAGCCTGTATCAGCAACTGCACGAGCGCGCGACCCAGCGCATGCCGGAGATCGCGCGGCGGCTCGGGCATCCCTGAGGCGGCGCCGAGCCTCGCGGCGCCTGGGCCGCGATCAGGCCTCGGGCGCGGGTTGCAGGCGCTCGCCGAGATCGAGAAAGCGGATGATGAGATCGGCATCGTTGTCCACTTCCATCTTCCTCATGGCCGAGCCCTTCTGGGTGCTGATGGTCTTCACGCTGCGGCCGGTCTGTCGCGCGATCTCGCTGATCTGCATGCCGCGCGCGAACAGGCGCACCACCTCGTATTCGCGCTTGCTCAGCATCACCATGCGACGGCGGCCGCTGGCCGAGGCGAGCTGCATGTCGGCCAGCCGCAGCGCCTGCGCGATGGCCGCGTCGAGGTACTGCTCGCCGCGCTCGATGGCGCGCAGGATCTCGGGCAGCTTCGAGAGCGCCGGGGTCGACTTGCTGAGGAAACCGGCCACGCCCATCGAGATCAGGCGACGCACCAGGATGATGTCGTCGTGCATGGTCAGCATGAGAATCTTCAGGTGCGGGAAGTCGTGCCGCAGGCGCTCGATCATCTGGATGCCGTCGTGCGCGCGCGTATCGCCGAACTCGTAGTCGCTGATCAGGATGTCGCAAGCCCGCGATTCCAGCGCCTGCTCGAGCGCATCGACGTCGGTGACCGATTCGACCACCTCGATGTCGGGCGTTCCCTCCAGCAGCTTCAGGATGCCGGCGACCACGATCGGGTGGTCGTCGGCCACGATCACCTTGATCTCACTTCGAAGGGACTGCGCTTCCATGGTCATGGCGGTTCGTGGTGGCGCGTATCGTGTCGACAGCGATGACGACGGCGCGCGGCTGGTTGAAGGATTCGCGATGAGGTTGGCCCGAGCCCGAACGACATCCCCGCGCATGGAAAACCTGGAACACGGCATGGGGCGGCTCGATGGGGAATCGAAGGCCCTGCCGAGCCGGTTTCCGGGGCGGTGTCGGCAAGTCGCGCCGGCCGACCGGGGCTGCCGCTATCGTCCGAGCGGCTCGGGCGCGACGGCACCGGAAACTGTCGCGCCGTCCGCGTTGGCGGGCAGCAGGTACAGGGAAAAATCCTTGTCGCGAATCCAGTCGGGCGGGCGGCCCCGGCCGGTCCAGGTGGCGCCGCTGGCTGGATTGTAGTACTTCGCCCGGCGCTTGGCGGGGCAGGGCGGCGGCATCAGTTGTTCCGGGCGGAAACCGAATTCGATGATGCATTCGCGTAATTCCTGCAGCACGCGCTCGGCATGCTCGCGCCGGATTTTATCGAGTTCCTGTCGAAGCGAGGCCGTGCTTTTCTGATATTCCTGATAACTCTTCATGGTCTGTCGATTTCGATAGGACTTCAATCGAAACATCGCCGATTGGCCGGCGTGGATGCGATTCGCGGGCCGGGGCGGCCCCGGAATCGAGTGCAATGTAGCAAGAATTCCTAATCGATAAAAGCGATTCATTTATAGGATTGTTCCTATTTTGAAAATCAGCTCGTTTCGATTATGTTCGGTGTGTGGTGTTTGGTGGAGTTGCGTGTATTTTTATATTCGCCATCCCCGGATTTCATTTCGTCGGGCCGGCCTTCTGCCCGGCGTGCTGCGATGCACATGAGCCGGTCGCGAGGCGGGATGCGCCGACTGGCGCGGCCGGGGCGAGGCGATGCCAATTCCGGTGGTGCTGCGCCGCAACGCCGGACGATCCGGAGGAGGTGGCCACCATGGCGATCGGCCCGCGTCCGGGCGCCGGCCGCGGGCATTTGCGCCGCGATCCATCCATGTCATGCTCCGGGATTGCACGGCGACTCGCTCGCCGCGATGCTCGGGGACGCGGTCCATGAATCGCGTCCGGCGCCCGGCGCGGAAACCGGTTCGGATTGCAGAACGACGTGCCGCGCCGACCCGCGCCGAGGTGGCGAGCGGGGCCACGCGCGGCGTCACCCGGGCGGCATGTCGGTCCGACGGATCCAGGATGGAAAGACGAACATGGTCGGCGTCATCAAGCGACATATCAGGCGGTTCGGCCGTATCACGATAGGCCGGCTGCATGCCCGCGATCCCGAGGACTTTCCCTCGCTGATCCTCTATACCGGCGGTGTCCTGCTGACGCTCGCGATCCTGGGCGGGGCCTATGCGGTAGCCCGGTTCGGCCTGCAGGCATACGTGGCCCAGCAGGCGACGGGGTTCGACGCCCAGGCGGATTCCGTCAACCACATCTTCCATCGCATGGGCGGCGTCTACAACCGCTCGGCCGAGTTCTACGCGGCGCTGCAGGCGGCCGAAACCCGGCATCGCCAAGCCTTCCATGGCGGCCACGCCTACGACCTGAGCGCCGGCTACCTCGCTCCGGATTGCCCGATGAACCTCTACGTGGCGGCGCCGGTGGGCGACCCGTCCGACCTGGCCTGCTCGTCGCCCTTGTCGCGGATCGCGCTCGACTGGATCCATCGTTGTCCGAATTGCCTGCGCGACGGCACGATGATCTTCGACATGGCGGGGCGCTACCTCGCCGTGATGCGCGAGGAACGGCAGCCGGTGCAGTACGATGCGGCCGCCGTGATCGGTCAGAAGACCCGCGCCGCGCGCGCCGCGCTGGCCGCCGCGCACGAGCGGGGCGGCAGCGGAGACGATGGCGTCTGGCTCGCGCCGCGCTTCGATGCGCGGCGGCAAGGTCACGTGGTCGAGTACGTGAAGGCGTTCCGGCTGCCGAACGGCGCGCCCACGGTACTGGTCCGGCCGGCGGTGCTCGAGGACTTCGTCAAGGAGGCGATGTCGATCGGGACCCTGGAATCGACCGCTCTGGTCCATCCCGAGGGCATCGTCGATTTCAGCCGGGGCCGGGCCGGCGCCGCGTCGCGCGAGCTGGCGGGCGACGGGCCGAGGCCGGCCGCCGGGGACCGGCGCACGATCCTCTGGAAGAATTTCGCGCTCTACCTGCGGCGCCAGGGCCCGGCCGCGGACTGGGTCTGGGTGAAGCGGGTCGATCGAAGCCGGGTGTTCGGCGATCTCTGGCGCCCGGCGCTGGACCTCGGAGCGGGCTTCGCGGGCCTGCTCGCCGCCCTCTGGGCGATGATCGTGTGGTTCGACCTGCGCATCCTCGCGCCGGTCAAGCGCCGCGCGCGGCGCGGGCGCGACAGCGCGGCCTTCGAGCAGACCATGGCCAATTCGCTGCGGATCGGCTTCGCGGCCTTCCATTCGGCCACGCGCCGCTTCGTGATCCGCAATACCCTGGCCGGCGAACTGTTCGATGCGCAGGCCAACCAGGCCGCGCTGGCCGGCCTGTTCGAGCGTGCCGCGGCGCACGATTTCGAGGCCGAGCCGCGGCTGGCCGTCGATCTCGAGCTCGACGGCCAGGCCGGCCCGCGCCACTACGAGTTCGCCCTGCGCGCGACCCGCTACGGCGATGCCGAGATCGTGCTGCTGGCGATCTACGACGTCAGCTCGCGCCATCAGACCGAGGCCCTGCTGCAGGACGCGAAGCTCAGCGCCGAGGCCGCCAATCGCGCCAAGGGCGATTTCCTCGCCATCATGAGCCACGAGATCAGGACGCCCCTGCACGGCGCGCTGTCCAATCTCGAGTTGATCTCCCTCGACGCCGACGATCCGGACCTGCGCAAGCGGGTGGACATCGTCTCGCGCGGCTTCACCTCCCTGATGGCCCTGCTCGACAACGCGCTGGATTTCTCCAAGCTCGACGCGCAGCTGTTCCGGCCGAAGCGCTCGAGTTTCAGCCTGCGCGGCCTGGTGGAGCAGGTGCTGCTGTCGGCGCGGCCGTCGGTGGGCGCGCATCCGGTGCGCATCAACTACGCGGTGGCCGATCTCGGCGCGCAGGCGATCGGCGACGAGCACCTGCTGCGCCAGGTCATCCTCAACCTGCTGCACAACGCGCTGAAGTTCACGCATCGCGGGCGCGTCAGCGTGCAGTGCCGGCGCGGCGGCGGCCCGGACGGCGGCGAGTGCCTCACGATCGAGGTCGCGGACACGGGCGAGGGGATTCCCGCCGAGGATCTCGATCGCATCTTCGCCCCCTATGTGCAGAGCCCGTCATCGCGCAACGCGATGGTGCGCGGCACCGGCCTGGGCCTCGCCTTGTGCGCGAAGATCTGCGAACTGCTCGGCGGGCGCATCGAGGTTCGCAGCGAGTTGCGGGCCGGCACCACCTTCACGCTGCGCCTGCCGATCGACTGGGAGCGCCAGCCGGCGCGGGCCTATGACTGGCCGGTTTCGGACGGGCGCAAGGTGTTCGTCCTGCTGGAGCGCGAGGATGCCCCCAACGACCTGGTCGAGGTGCTGCGCGCGGCCGGCTGGCAGGTCGAGGTGGGCGCCGCGGCGGCGCTGTCCGCCGCGGCGGCGCGCGAGCCGCTCGCCCTGCGCGTGCTGATGGCGCGCGAACTCGCCGCGATCCGGCATGCCGCGCCGGTGGACCTGGTGGTGGCCGACGATGGACCGTTGCGGCCGGACTGCCGCGGCGATCGCTATGTGGTGTCGTCCTATTCGCTGGATGCGATCCGCGCGGCCTGGCAGGTGCTGCTGGGCGAATTCGGCCAGGCGGCCGCCGACGACGTGCCGCGCCTGCTCGCACGCGAGGATCTGCACGAGGCGCGGGTGCTGGTGATCGACGACGACGCGGTCTGCCGGCAACTGCTGCGCCGGCAACTGGCCGTGCTCGGCATCGAACAGGTGTACGAGGCGGCGGACGGCGAGGCCGCGCTGGCATGCGCCGGCGCGGCCCGCCACGCGCTGATCCTGACCGACCTGAACATGCCGCGCCTCGATGGGCCGCGCCTGATCGAGGCGCTGGCGCGCGCGGCCGTCGACACCCCCATCATCCTGACCACCGCCGACGTGAGTTGGGAGCGCACGCTCGGCGCGGCCGGCGAGCGGCTCGCCGATGTCCTGATGAAGCCCTGGTCGCTCGATGCCCTGCGCGATGCGCTCGCGTTCGTGTTCCCGGTGGCCGAGCCGCCGGCCGAGGCTCGCGAGGAGCGGCTCGACGACGAACTCGCGGCGATGCTCGCGCAGGGCCTGCCGAGGGACTGGACTGCCGCGCGCGACGCATTCGCGGCAGGCGACCGGCAGCAGCTCCGGCGCGCCCTGCACAAGATGGCCGGCTCGCTGCTGTTCTTCAGCCAGGATCCTCTGGGGCAGGCCCTGCAGGCGCTGTCCCGGCGCTGCCTCGAGATGCCGGTCGAGACGCTGTCGGCTGAACTGGCCGCGCTGGAGCCGATGGTCGATGCCGCCATCGCGCGTCATGCGGGGCGAGGGGGCGACGTCGGCCGAGCTTGAGGTGGAGGCGGGGGCAGGCTGTCCGCGGCACGGCGAGGCCATCGCGGCCGCGCGTGCCGGGCCAGGTCGCACCTCGTTCGCGCTTGCCGTTTGCGCCTCGCGATGCGGCATGGCGACATCGCATGCTCCGATCACGGCCACCACGGCAGACGCGAGCCTCGATCCGCGTTGACACGGCCGCAGCCCGCTTGCCGATGCAGAACCGCGGCTCGCGCATAGGAGACCTCCTACATCGCAAATCGGGCAAGGACGATTCGTGTCCTGGCGGAGCTGCGCTAACTTCGATGGCAATCGCGATCGGACATGGCTTCGATGTCGGCATCGACCCGAAAGGTTCGCGCCAGGCATGGGACGGAGGACGGTGCTCCTTGGCAGCCACGACGACGTCGGTATTTCCACACGAGATGGCGGGGAGACGACATGAACGATGAATTCGGAACCGGGCGGCAAGCCCCTGGGTCCTTGGTGTTTCGCAGGCAAGCCGATAGGGCCGGGCGTCGCGGTGCCGGGCATGGGATGCAGGGATGGCTGGCCTCGCCGCGCCAGCGCGGTGTCCTCGGGGCAGCGGTGGCGGGTTTCATGTTGTTGGGTGTCGAGCAGGCGAGCGGCGCTTCCAAATCCGAGGGCATCGGGCAATTATCCACCGGGCGCGGCACGCCGGGTGGCAATGTGTCCAGGCTTCGAAGCAGCTTGTCGACCGCCTTCGCTTGCACGTCCAGGGATATCGGTTCGCTCTCCAGTAGCCTGAGCACGGCCAGCGGTGTGATCGCGTCACTTTCCACCTCGACTTCGACGCGCATCAGGAAGCTCGAATCGGGGCTGGACAAGATGTCCTCGACGGCACAATTTCAAACGCAGCGGATAGATGGCGTCGTCGAGAACATTGGCACGCACCACGCGCAGCTCGGCGAGTTGAACAGGCAAACGGCATTGCTGGAGCAGGCCGACGCGCAAGCGAAAGCGACGGCCCAAGCGCAAGAGAAGCAGATCGATGACGTCACCAAGCGCACCGACAGGGCGGATGCGCAGCTCGGTGAGTTGCATAGGCAAACGGCATTGCTGGAGCAGGCCGACGCGCAAGCGAAAGCGACGGCCCAAGCGCAAGCGAAGCATATCGATGACGTCTCCAAGCGCACCGACAGGGCGGATGCGCAGCTCGGTAAGTTGCATAGGCAAACAGCAGCGCTGGAGCAGGCCGACGCGGAAGCGAAAGCGACGGCTCAAGCGCAAGAGAAGCAGATCGATGACGTCTCCAAGCGCACCGACAGGGCGGATGCGCAGCTCGGCGAGTTGAACAGGCAAACGGCAGCGCTGGAGCAGGCCGACGCGGAAGCGAAAGCGACGGCCCAAGCGCAAGCGAAGCAGATCGATGGCTTCTCCAAGCGCATCGACAGGGGGGATGCGCAGCTCGGCGAGTTGAACAGGCAAACGGCAGCGCTGGAGCAGGCCGACGCGGAGGCGAAATCGACGGCCCAAGCGCAGGCGAAGCGGATCGATGGCGTCTCCAAGCGCATCGACAGGGGGGATGCGCAGTTCGGCGAGTTGAACAGGCAAATGGCGCCGCTCGCGCGTGCCAGCGACGAAGCACGGCGCAACGACAGCTTCATCGCCCCGACCGTGTCGGGCGGGGGGAGCGGGCCGTTGGTCGAGAGTTCGGGACCCGGCGCGGATCATACCGGCCGGTCGCGAATCGACCCGGCCGGCTGCACCCTGGCCAACGGTTTCGATTCGACGGCCACCGGGCTATGCGCCGCCGCCGGGACGATCGCGGGGCGCGACGGCGCGCGAGAGAGCCGCCGTGCCGATGGCGCGACCGCCTACGGCGCCTATGCGCGGGCAAGGGAGCACCACGCCACGGCGCTCGGATTCCGCGCCCTGGCCGCGCGCGACGGTGCCGTCGCGATCGGCTATCAGGCCGGCGCGCTGGGCGGCCAGGCTGCCGCGCTCGGAGACGGCGCGCGCGCCGACGGCGATCGCTCGGTGGCGCTCGGCGCGTCCGCGCTCGCCACAGGCCGGGGCGCGGTGGCGCTGGGCGCGGGGTCGATCGCCGATCGCGATGCGACGGTCTCGATCGGTTCGCCCGGCCGCGAGCGCCGTCTCGTCAACCTCGCGCCAGGCGTTGCCCCCGGCGACGCCGTGAACCTGTCGCAACTCGCCACGCTCGGGCGTTCGCTCGAGGACGTCGCGCGTCGCGCCTACACGGGCGTGGCGATGAGCATGGCGATGTCCGGCCTCTACCTGCCGAGCCTGAATCCGGGCGAGGTGGCGGCCGGGGTCGGCGTCGGTGGCTTCTCGGGCTACCGCGCGATCGCCCTGAATCTGAAGGGACTGGCCGGCA
Source organism: Burkholderia sp. Cy-637 (assembly GCF_011753175.1). Lineage (NCBI taxonomy): Bacteria > Pseudomonadati > Pseudomonadota > Betaproteobacteria > Burkholderiales > Burkholderiaceae > Burkholderia > Burkholderia sp. Cy-637. The sequence continues at coordinate 26,740 of NZ_VWWC01000097.1, forward strand.
ACGGGCGATTGGGCTGGGGCGCCGGCGTATCGACCACCGGCCGCCTGACGGGATTCAACTTCGGCGCGGGTTGGAAGTGGTAGCGCGCTCGGGCGCCAACATCACGCGATGATTTCCGGCAAGGTCCGACGGTGCCACGTCGGCCTGCCGCGATTCCCTGGTGCGCGATTCGACGGCCTGCCCGCTCGCGCGCCTCGATTTCCCGCCGCGGGCCGCCTCGACGTGCCGGCCGTCGCGCATGCCATTCACTGGAGACAATGTCATGAAACAGCAGGATCGCGATTCCACCGGAACCATTCGCGTCGTGGTGGCCGACGACCATCCCGTCGTGATGGTGGGCATCACCAGGATTCTCGACCACGAGGTCGACATCACCGTGACGGCCAGCGCCTGCGATCCGGCGACGCTTGGGACGGTCCTCGCCAGGTCGTCATGCGAAGTGCTGATCTGCGATTACGCCTTCGACCAGGCCGGCGCCTTCGACGGCCTGCCGCTCATCGAATGCATCAAGCGCAGCCATCCCGAGCTCAGGATCCTGATGCTGACCATGCACGACGACCCGGCCCTGGTGCGCAAGCTGTTCGGGATCGGCGTGCGCGGTTTCCTGTGCAAGGCGAACGCGACCTTCTCGCGGCTCGCCGCCGCGGTGCGCACCGTCGCGGCCGACCAGCTGTACATCGATCCCGAGGTGGCGGTGGCCCTGTCCGGCGCGCAGCTCGGTTTCCTCTCGAGGCAGGGCGAGGGGCGGCGCGCGACGCTGACCAAGCGCGAATACGAGGTGGTGCGGATGATCTCGCGCGGCATGCGGGTCAGCGAGATCGCGCGCCAGGTGTGCCGCAGCGTGAAGACCGTCAGCACCCAGAAGGCGTCGGCCATGAAGAAGCTGGCGGTGCGCAACAATATCGAGCTGGTGGTGCAGTTCAGGGGCCTGGAGCCGGGCAACCAGGCCTAGCCGGGCGGCCTCGATTCAGCGAGTTCGGCGCGCGGCGCGCGAGGTCGTCGTGGCCCGCCTCATCCGCACAGGGAAAAGCCCGTCAGCAGGGCGAGCATCGACGAGGGCGTGAGCCAGGCCGCGAAGGTGACGGCCAGCAGCACGGCCGCCAGCAGGCCCAGCAGCACGCCGCGCAGCGAGGGCCGCCCGGGCAGCCCGAGGCGGCCCGGCGGCGG